>JAIDFC010000156.1 GCA_029054535.1 Rikenella sp.
GTGGGGTATAATGCGGAGGCGGGACGGTACACGATGCCTTTGACGGACGAAGGGGTGAAAGTGCTCAAAGGATTGCCGGAAGTTACGCAAGTTACGCGGTATATCAATCGATTGCCTAACGAGTCGATTTTTCCGCACGATACGGAGCTTTATCCGTGGACGGAGGATATTTTCGGGCCGTTGCAGGTGCCGAAAGCGGGTGAGACGGTGCGGTTGACGCTGAAAACCTTGCCGCTTTATGAGCGGATTATTCGGAACTACGAGGGGAATGCGCTGCGGGTGGATCGAGAGAAAGGCGAAATTTATGTAAACGACTCTTTAGCTACCGATTACACGTTTAAGATGAACTATTACTTTATGATGGGGGACAATCGGCACAACTCGGCGGATTCGCGTTTCTGGGGTTTTGTGCCGGAGGACCATATCGAGGGGAAGGCGTCGTTCGTGTGGCTCTCGATCACGCCGGGGAAAAATTTATTCAACGGGATTCGGTGGGATAGGATGTTTCGTGGCATCGACTAAATCGACTAAAGCGATACTTCATTCTCTGAAATATTAACCCTAACATACCCAAACATTTACTTTTTATGAACAAAGCATTGAAAATAGTGGTTCTGGCCAAACAGGTTCCCGATACGCGGAATGTGGGCAAGGATGCTATGAAAGCCGACGGTACGGTCAATCGGGCGGCGTTGCCGGCCATTTTTAATCCCGAGGACTTGAATGCCTTGGAACAAGCCTTGCGCATCAAGGATCGGATGCCGGAGACGACGATTACGATCCTGACTATGGGGCCGTTCCGGGCGGCGGAAGTCATACGCGAAGCTATGTTTCGCGGAGCCGATGGCGGTGTGTTGCTCACCGACCGGAAATTTGCCGGAGCGGATACGCTGGCGACCAGTTATACGCTCGCTTGCGCCATCAAGAAGCTGAATCCGGACTTGATTATCGCCGGACGGCAGGCGATCGACGGCGATACGGCTCAGGTGGGGCCGCAGGTGGCGGAAAAGCTGGGGTTGCCGCAGGTAACCTATGCCGAGGCGATCGAAGATATCGACACGGCCGGAGGAAAGATTACCATTCGGCGACGGTTGGAGCATGGGGTGGAGACCGTTACGATGCGGCTACCGGGGGTGATCACGGTCAATGCCAGTGCGCCGGAGTGTCGGCCGCGGAATGCCAAGATGGTGATGAAGTACAAGCATGCCCGGACGGTGAGCGAGGTGCAGGAACAGCAGGAAGATTACTACATGGCTTTGCACAAGGAGCGTTGCTATCTCTGTATTCCGGAATGGGGCGCTGGGGATGTGGCGGCCGACGAGATGTCGTTGGGGTTGAACGGCTCGCCGACTAAGGTGAAGAAAATCGAAAATATCGTCTTCCAAGCCAAAGAAGCGAAACATTTGACGGGAGACGATGCGGAGATCGAAGGACTTATTAAAGAACTGATCGCTTCGCATACAATCGGTTAAGTCGATTTACCTGAACTTGTACATTAAACGAAATTACCATGAACAACATATTCGTATACTGCGAGATTGAAGAGGGCAAGGTGGCGGATGTTTCGTTGGAACTCTTGACCAAAGCGCGGGCTTTGGCAAAGACGTTGGGATGCCGTGTCGAAGCATTGGCTATCGGGCACAACCTGACGGGGATCGAAAAACAATTGGCGATTTACGGGGCAGAGGTTGTACACATCGCTGACGGTGCGGAATTGGCACCGTTCAGGACATTGCCGCATGCGGCGATCATTTGCGGTGTGTTCAAGGAAGAACAACCGCAAATTGCCTTGTTCGGGGCGACTTGCACGGGGCGGGATCTGGCGCCGCGGGTTTCGTCGGCGCTCCACAGCGGTCTGACCGCAGACTGTACGTCTCTGGAAATCGGCGACCACACGGAGGCTAAGACCGGACAGGAATATAAAAACTTGCTTTATCAGATTCGGCCGGCGTTCGGGGGGAATATTATTGCGACGATTATTAACCCGGACCATCGGCCGCAGATGGCCACCGTGCGCGAGGGGGTGATGAAGATGGAGCCTCTTGCGGCGAATGAAGTGAAACCGGCTGAAGTGAAGGCGGTTGACTATAAGAAATACTTGAACGACACGGATTTTGCGGTCGAGATCGTGGCTCGTGAGATGGAAGAGCGGAAGATCGACATCAAAGGCTCGCCGATTATCGTAGCCGGGGGTTACGGGATGGGGTCGAAAGAAGGTTTCGGCCTGCTGTATCAGCTGGCGGAGGTGTTGGGAGGTGAAGTCGGCGCTTCGCGGGCGGCGGTGGATGCCGGATTTACGGAACACGAACGGCAGATCGGGCAAACGGGGGTTACGGTGCGGCCGAAACTCTACATCGCTTGCGGGATTTCGGGGCAGATTCAACATACCGCGGGGATGGACGGCAGTTCGATGGTGATCTCGATCAACACCGATCCGGAGGCACCGATCAACAAGATCGCCGACTATGCGATTATCGGGGATGTCCAGACGGTGATTCCGAAGATGATCAAATACTACAAACAGAACAGCAAGTAATCCTTTTTGATTGATACAGGACATGGCTAATTTTTTCTTAGATAACAAAGACATACAGTTTCATCTGGATCATCCCCTGATGAAAAAGATCGTGGACCTCAAAGAACAGGGGTTCCGGGATAAGGCGACGTACGATTATGCGCCGGTGGACTTCGAGGACGCGATCGACAGTTATAAAAAAGTGCTGGAAATTGTGGGGGACGTGGCGGCCAATACGATTGCCGTGAACGCCGACTCGGTGGACAAGGAGGGGCCGCGGGTGGAGAACGATCGGGTGATCTATGCGCGGGGGACGCAGGAAAATCACGATATGCTGACTCAGGCGGGGGTATATGGCATCTCGTTGCCGCGGCGGTTCGGAGGGTTGAACTTTCCGCTGGTGCCTTATGTGATGACCTGCGAGTTAGTGAGCCGGGCCGATGCCGGGTTCGGAAATATTTGGGGGTTGCAGGATTGTGCGGAGACTTTGCACGAGTTTGCCAGCGAAGAGATCAATGCTGAATTTCTGCCGCAGATTAATAAAGGGGCGACGGCGGCGATGGACTTGACGGAGCCGGATGCGGGGTCGGACTTGCAAGCTGTGATGCTCAAGGCGACGCCCAATCCGGACAAGCCGGGCGAGTGGCTCTTGAACGGGGTGAAGCGGTTTATTACCAACGGGGACGGGGATATTTCATTGGTGTTGGCACGGAGCGAAGAGGGGACGACCGATGCGCGGGGGTTGTCGCTCTTTGTTTACGACAAGAAGCACATGGCGGTCAAGGTGCGGCGGATCGAGCACAAGTTGGGGATCATCGGGTCGCCGACCTGCGAACTCGTCTTTACGAATGCACCGGCCAAGCTGGTGGGAGATCGGAAGATGGGGCTGATCAAGTACGTGATGGCGTTGATGAACTCGGCCCGGCTCGGGATCGGGGCGCAGTCGGTGGGGATTATGGAGGCGGCGTACCGCGAGGCGTTGAAGTATGCCAACGAACGGGAGCAGTTCGGTAAACCGATCATTCAGTTCCCGGCGGTTTACGAGCTGTTAACCAACATGAAAGCGAGATTACAGGCCAGTCGGGCATTGCTGTACGAGACGGCTCGGTTTGTGGATGTCTACAAAAACTATTTCCACATCGAAAAGGAACGCAAGCTCACGCCGGAGGAACGCAGCGAGATGAAGCAGTATCAGAAGCTGGCGGACGCTTATACGCCGTTGCTGAAGCTCTTCTCGTCGGAATACAGCAATAGTGTGGCTTATGATGCTTTGCAGATTCACGGTGGTTCGGGATTCATGAAAGACTATGCGATCGAGCGGATCTATCGCGATGCCCGGATCACTACGATTTATGAAGGGACGTCGCAGTTGCAGGTAGTGGCGGCCATTCGTGGGGTTACGACCGGGGTATTGTTGGCGCAGATGCAGGGGTACGAGGCGATCAAACCGGTGTCGGAACTCGATGGGCAGTATCGGACGCTGGTCGCTATGCGGGAACAGTACGAGGCGGCTGTGAAGGCTGTTCATGAGGCTTCGGCCAAGGAGGGAAGCGATGCCGATTTGCTGGATTTCCACGCTCGGCGGTTGGTCGAAATGGGGGGCTATATTGTGATGGGACACCTCCTGTTGCAACAGGCCAGCCATCCGGAGGTCGGCGAAGCGTATCGGATCTCGGCCATCGCTTTCATCAAGGAGGGACAGGCGAAGTGCAAGGCTCATCTGGCTTATATCAACGATTTCGAGCCGGATAGCTTGGGATACTTCAAGATGGTACTGGACGAAAAGGTCGAGGCGTAAATTGACCGTACTGTTTTTCTGTAACCATTCTTTGAATAGGATGGAATCGTTCTCTTTCTGAAAGAAAGAGAACCAGAAAAACTTTCGCGGATGCTTACGCATCCTAACTCTATCTCGGTACAGTATCTGAACATTTTGGACTTTTCGGGCCACAGAAAAGGGCACGCTTGAGGCTGTAAAAACCTTAGCGTGTCCTTTCTTCTTGGTCCGAGGAACAAGATACTGGAAATCTTGTTGCCCGAATGGCTTTAAAGTGCGAAGCACTTTCGGAAGTTTCTTTGGTACTTTCTGTTCACAGAAAGTACGGTACCCGCACGTAGCTAAAGAACGGGTATGCAAAAAACGGTAGGGTTATTTGATGCCCTTGTCGCCGCGATGCCAGTCGATCGGACACGCCTCGCCGTACTCCTCGAAATGTTGCAAGGCGTCGATCATCCGCAGCGTCTCGTCCGTACTGCGACTCAGCGGGAGGTCGTTCACCACCTGATGGCGAACGATACCCTGTTTGTCAATCAGGAAACTGCCTCGATAGGCCATCGCTGCCCCCAGGAAATCGACCTCGCCGTTGTCGGCATACCGATAATCGCCCGCCAGGACCCCGTAATTCTGCATGATGGTTTTGGCCGGATCGGCCACCAACGGATATTTGACCCCTTCGATCCCGCCTTGTGCGACCGGAATAGAGAGCCATTTTTGATGCACGAAGTGCGAATCGCCCGAACAGCCGACGACGACCGTGTTTCGTTTTTCGAACTCCTCGGTCAGCTCCTGGAAAGCCAGGATTTCCGTGGGGCAGACGGCCGAAAAATCGGCCGGGTAGAAAAAGAATAAGACATACCGTTTCCCCAGATAGTGTTCCAGCGAAAATTCGGGTACGATTTCGCTGCCGTTGACCACCGCCGTGGCCCGAAATAGAGGGGCTTTTTGTCCGACAAGTACCGACATGGTTGTAAAGATTTAAAAGGTTCGTAACACCCTTTGCACGAAGCATAAACCATGCCAGATCGCATGCTTCCCCTTTATCGATAATCGATCGTCTTCGGAGCGCCCGGCACGAAGTTGAATTCCTGGAAATCGCGTTCGTTCGAGATCGAGAACCAGCTGTATCCGACTTCGGGCGGCCGGTTGAAAGCATATCCGAGCCGGATTTGTATATTATTGAATATCAGTCGTTCATTTTTGATCCGTACGCCGGCTCCGATGGCTCCGGTAAAGCGGTTGCGGAACAGGTTGTTGTCGTAGCCCAGCCATCCGGCATCGCCGAAGAGGAAGAATGCGAATCGGAAGTGATACAGAAACAGCGGGGTAAAAACCACCGTTTCTGAGCTGAGTGTCAGACGATTGTATCCTGTCAGCCAGGCGTTCTCCGACAAGCCGCGAATTCCCATCCCGTATTCTTTTTCGTAGCGGAGTGCCTCGCGTTCGCCCTCCAGCCGGTGGAATCCCATTGTGGCCGAGAGAGCGGCGAACTGCCGGATGTAGCTCGTCCGCACGCGCAACAACGGCGTAAAGTAACGGAGTCGCCCGCTGACAACCGCCTGCTGAGGGCGATAGTCGGGCAGGAAAAACGAACCGGCCGCCACACCGGTCTCCAGGTAGTGGTCGCCGAGCAGATTCCCCCAGTACCCGCGCACCCCCCAATAGTCCCGCGGTCCGATCCGTTCGGCCCACTCGCGGCCGCCGACCAGCTCGAACCGGAAACCGTACGGAATGTCCTCGGTCCGTCCGTAACCGTAGATCATGTTCCCCTGAAAGTAGTTGCGCCGCGATATGCCGATACTGAAGAGCAGCCGGTCGCGATTGAGGTAGTAAGGGTTGAGTCGCTCGGAAACCGGCGGCCGGCTGTTGTACTGCTCCCGGCCGAGCGAGGCGGCGGCATAGAGGCTGGTCCCGTTGCGCCAGTCGAGACACCACGACTTTCCGCCCCAGCCCTCGACTCGAAACCGGTTGATATAGTACGAGGTGTCGGTCAGCAGCATCGATTCGCGCCGGTAGAGCCGCTCGACGTCGAACCCGAAACCCCAGTCCGACGGCAGAACGAACGGATGGTCGACCGTGAAAGCGCCGATGTTCCGGTTGGCCCCGACCCCCAGGCGGATCGTTGCGTCGGTGAAGTGGCCCAGCAGATTCCGAGCCGTGTAGTCGATCTCCGTACCGACCTGTCGAATCCCTTTTTCGGTCGTAAAAATCAGTTTCAGCTCGTCGCCCGTTCCGAGAAAGTTGCGGTCGAAGAGCGAAAATTCGTTCTCGAAGCTCCCCAAACGGATGTCGCCGCTGATTGACCAATTGTCGCGGGCGAAGATGTGGACCGCGACGCCGGTCGTGTCGCGCGGGTCGGGAATCACGACGAAATAGGCGGTCGCGAGGTTGGGCAGACTTCTCAGCAGCTCTTCGTTGATCCCCATCACGTAAGGGTTAAGCGTGTCGCCCGCCTCGAAGAGCAAATTCTGGAGTAGTTGTTCCCGATGGGTGCGGATGTGCAGTTTGTCGATCAGTCGTTGCACCCAGCCCACCTTGACCGAGGTGTCGCGCGGCGAGAAGACGTTGGCCTGGGTCAGATGCACGGAGGTGATCCGGCGCCCGGCATAGGATTCGAAGTAGGTACGGTTGCGACGGAAATCGAGCATCGGAGCCCCCTCGTCGCTGGAGTTCCGGTTTCGGATCAGGGAGCGGAACAGAAAACGGCTCAACGGGTTACGATACCGACGGTAACGGAGCGTGTCGTAGAAAGCGTCGGATCGTTCGTCCCGTTCGCGGTAGTTGATCGGCACGACGATCGTGTCGCTGTGCAGCTGGTCGGCATAACGACGCTGCGGCGCCTCCTGCCCGACGACCGGTTCTGCGGAACAGATAGCAAGAATGAAGAGTAAGACGACGATATGTCCGCCCCATCTACACATCGTCCGAACGGAACTGATACCCCATCCGTTTCCCGGTCTGGAGTTTCGAGTTCTCGATTTTGGTATTCATCTGGTCCACGGTAACCAGTTTGACGGTGTCGTACGGCGGCACCAGGAGGTCGAAATCGAGCGTATAAGCCATCGTGCTTTCGATGATCTCGGTCAGCGCTTCGGGGGTAATGGCCCCTTGTCCGAACCGGTCGTGGCGGTAGGTTACCTGTCGTTTCCCCTCGACCATGTATTGCAGGTCGCGGTTGATGAAAATCCGGGCCACCAGATACCCCTCGTCGGCCGACCGGTTGTACTTGAACGAGTCGGCCAGGAAGTTGTAGATATGGATCACCCCGCAGTATGCGTTCTGTTTGTCTTGTTTGACATAGGAGTTCTGCCAGATGACGTTCTCGCGTTCAAACTGAAAGACGTTGGTGTGCATGCTGAAGATCAGGATATCGCCGGCGATCTGAAGCTGCGCCTCGAACTTCCCGCGGTCGCGGTACTCCATCTTGACCCGCTTGTCGGTGGTTCCGTCCAGTTGTTCGTTCACCTCGACGGCATACTCTTGCAAGATCTCCTTGAGTTGACAGAAAACCTGCTGTGTGTTGTCGAAAATGCGTTGCAGGAGCGTCGACTTGGTTTTCAGCGTCTCGACGATCTGCGCTCTTTTGTTCGTTTCTTCCATGAGTCGGCGGAGTAGGGGGTAGGGGTTAGAAAGAGAGGACGGTTTTCCGCAGCGCGACCAAGCGCTCGAGCATGGTTTCCATCCGGTCCAAGGCCAGCATATTGGCCCCGTCCGACAGCGCGACGGCCGGATTCGGGTGCGTTTCGACGAAGAGGCCGTCCGCTCCGACGGCAATCGCCGCCCGCGCCACGGTTTCGATCATCTCCGGGTGTCCGCCCGTAACGCCGCAGCTTTGATTGGGCTGTTGCAGCGAGTGGGTGATGTCCATCACCACCGGGAACCCGGTGCGCTGCATGATCGGAATCCCGCGGTAGTCCACCACCAGGTCCTGATACCCGAACATCGTTCCGCGGTCCGTTAGCATCACCTTCTTATTTCCCGCCTCCGTGATCTTCTCGGCGGCGAAAACCATCGATTCGGGGGCCAAGAACTGCCCCTTCTTGATATTGACCCACCGTCCGGTCTCGGCCGCCGCCGTCAGCAGATCGGTCTGCCGACACAGAAAGGCCGGAATCTGAAGTACGTCGACATATTCGGCCGCCATCGCCGCCTCTTCCGGATTGTGGATATCGGTAACCACCGGCACGCCGAACTCGCGCCGCACCCGGGCCAGCAGATTCAGCGCCTGTATATCGCCGATCCCGGTGAACGAGTCGGCCCGACTCCGATTGGCCTTTCGGTACGAAGCCTTGAAGATGTACGGAATCCCGAGCCGCGAGGTGATCTCCACCATCCGCGCCGCCGTTCCCATCACTACCTCCTCGTTCTCCACTACGCACGGACCGGCCATCAAAAAAAACATCCCTTTTTGTCCCGTTCCGTCCGTGAACCCCGGGATCGTTATCTGAATATCGTTCGTCTTTGCCTCGTTATGGCTGCACTTCATGGTCATCATTGAAAAAATCGCTTTTTCTTGTAAATCTAATCATTTTCGCCGAAACTCCCAACCGTAGCCTCAGTATTTTCCTTGCCAAAGCTCGGCCATCCGCGCTCGGAGTTTCTCTTCGGCCGGATTCTCGGCCGGTTCCCAGAACTTCGTCCCGCTCATTCCCTCGGGCATGAACTCCAGGTCGATGAAATGGCCCGGAAAGTCGTGCGCATACTTGTACCCTGTCCCGTACCCGGCCTGCGCCATCAGCGGCGTCGGGGCGTTTCGCAAGTGGAGCGGCACGGGGCGATATCCCTCCCGCTCGACCTGCGCCAAGGCTTTGTTGATGGCCATATAGGCCGAGTTGCTCTTGGGCGAGGTCGCCAGATAGATGGTCGTCTGCGCCAGCGTAATCCGTGCTTCCGGCATCCCGATATTGTGCACGGTGTTGAAACAGGCCTCGGCCAGCAACAGGGCGTTCGGATTGGCCAACCCGATGTCTTCCGAAGCCAGAATACACAAACGCCGGGCGATGAACCGCGGTTCTTCGCCTCCCGACAACATCCGTGCCAAGTAGTAGATCGCCGCATTCGGATCGCTCCCCCGGACGCTCTTGATGAAAGCGGAAATCACGTCGTAGTGCTCCTCGCCGTTCTTGTCGTACCGGGCGATGTTCTGTTGCAGGGCCGCCCGTACGGTCTCGTCGTTGATGAGGATCTTTCCATCGTCGGCCGTGCTGCAGATCATCTCGACGATGTTCAGCAGCTTACGGGCATCGCCGCCGCTGAAACCGAGCAGCGCTCCGGTCTCTTCGATCCGGATATCGAGCTCTTTCAGACAAATATCCTCCGTTACGACCCGTTCGAGCAGCTTTTGCAGATCATCCTCGCCCAGCGGCTTTAGAATATAGACTTGGCAACGCGACAACAGCGGCCGGATGATCTCGAACGACGGGTTTTCGGTCGTGGCCCCGATCAGCGTTACGACGCCCTGTTCGACTGCGCCGAGCAACGAATCCTGCTGCGCCTTGTTGAACCGATGGATTTCGTCGATGAACAGCACGGGCGGCGCCGAGTCGAAAAACCGGCTCGACCGAGCTTTCTCCAGCACCTCCCGGACCTCTTTCACACCGGCATTGATCGCGCTGAGCGTGAAAAACTTACGCTCCAAAGCCCGCGCCATGATCTGTGCCAACGTGGTCTTCCCCACGCCCGGAGGACCCCACAAAATAAACGACGACAAATTATGCGATGTTACGAACTTCCGCAACACGCCGTCCGGACCCACCAAATGGGTCTGTCCGATATACTGATCCAACGTCGTCGGGCGCATCCGCTCCGCCAAAGGTATATTGCTCTTCATATTATGTTCGCAAATTTATATACTTTATTCGTTGAACGGGAGGGTACTGTTCCTTTTGTGAACAAAAGGAACCGAAAAAACTTCAGAGCGCATCCCGCTGGGATGCTTTGGCCGTGTCTACCCTGGTGGCGATCGGGTGGGGCTCTTTTAGGCGCGCCGGGCTGCGAAAACCTTAAAGCGCGCCCGAAAAGAATCCCCACCCGCAACCCTGAGGATTGCGGAGCCTAAGGCGTAGCGTAGCTGCGGAAAGTCTTTCTGGTTCTCTTTCTTCAGAAAGAGAACGGTTCCAGGCGGCTCTACGAACAAATTATATAACTTTGTGTTCTGATGAAAAGAATAGGTTTGATATCGGACACACACGGGACGTTCGATGAGCGAGTACAGCATTTTTTGGATCCTGTGGAGGAGATTTGGCATGCCGGCGACATCGGGTCATTGGAGTTGGCGGATGAGATTGCGTCTTTTCGGCCGTTGACGGCTGTTTACGGGAATATCGACGATCATCGGGTGAGGGTGGTGTATCCGAAGTTTCAGCATTTCGTATGCGAAGAGTTGAGCGTGGTGATGACCCATATCGGAGGTTATCCGGGTCGGTATGAGCCGGAGGCGCGGCGGTGGATCGAACAGACGCGTCCCGGGCTTTTCATTAGCGGTCATTCGCACATTCTGAAAGTTATTAACGATAAGAAATACAATTTGTTACACATGAATCCGGGTGCGGCCGGGTATGGGTACCAGGGAGTTCGGACGGGGATTCGGTTTACGGTGGACGGTGATCGGATCACCGACTTGGAGGTCGGTGAGTTTTAAGGGTATACGAACAGCATGAAGAAAATAATTTTTTATTTATCGATCATCTGGTTTTGTGGCATTAAAGGTGCTTTAGCTCAAGCGACACTTTCTGCATCGGAAGTCCGGCTCGAACAGCAGACGATTCTGAATAAACTGGGTAAACGGCCCGATTTTTTTCGACCGTTTCGTTGCGAGTCGCAGCGGAGCGTGGTACTGGAACGCGTAGAGCTGACTCCGGATCGGAAGATACTCCGACTTTACTGTAACGTCGGGCTGGCACAAATATCGATTCGTCATGAACGGATCGACGAGTGGACGAAAGCCGTGCGGAAAAAACTCGGAGAGGGTTACAAGGAGTGCGACGTCCGTTTTTTTGCATATGACATTCCGGTCGAACGCTTCATCCCGAACTACTTCCGTCCAAGAGACGAACGCGATCCGAAACGGACCAGTACGCCGATCAACCGGTCGCCGTTAGTGAGACGGATCGACCGATCTCTGTACGGGCGCGGCCTCGGCGGACGGCACATCGCCCTCTGGGGCGGACATGGCCGATACTACCACGAGGAGGAAGATTCGGCGTGGGTATGGCAGCGTCCGGCTTTGTTCGGGACCATCGAAGATCTGCATACTCAAGAGTTTACGAGTCGTTATTTGGCTCCGATGCTCGAAAACGCCGGGGCAGTGGTGGTGATGGCTCGCGAACGGGATCCGCAACGGCAGGAGGTGATTGTCGACAACGACGGTTCGACCGGTCGAGGAGCCATCGCCACGGTGGGCGAGTGGGAAAAACGGAATTTCGGATTTGCTGTTCGAGATACGATTCGGGAACAAAATCCATTTCGTCAAGGAACTGTTCTGCAGTCTAAAATAACGACTAACTTAAAGCCGAGCATTACCTATACTTTCGGTTTAAATAAACCGGACGAGTACGGCGTTTACGTCAGCTGGCAGGCACGGCCCGGGAACCTGACCAATGCACGGTATACGGTCTACCATGCCGGAGGAGAGGCGGAATTCGAGGTCAACCAACGAATCGGCGGAGGAATGTGGGTTTGGTTGGGACGTTTCGTGCTGGACAGCGCGTCGAAAGTGGTTCTGACCGCCCCGCCGACAGCCAAAGAGGGAGCTTGGTTGAGTGCCGACGCCGTTCGGATCGGCGGAGGGATGGGTAATGTAGAACGGGCAGGCGAAGTCAGCGGCGTGTCGCGTTACGAAGAGGCAGCGCGCTATTGGATGCAGTATAGCGGCGTCCCCGACTCGATCTATGCGCAAGAGACGTTATCGGCTGAAAACGAAGAACATAAACAGCTCGATTACATCGATAACTTCAAAGGGAACGGCGACTGGTGCAATTATATCCGGAAGCAAAAAAATATTCCGCTCGACGTGGCGGTGGGGTTGCATACCGATGCCGGCACCTGCGACTCGATCGTCGGAACGATGACGATTCACTACACGAACCGTTGTCGGGCACACTACACCAACGGGAAATGCAAACTGGCGGGGCGCGACCTGGCCGATTTGGTGCAGACTCAGGTGGTCGAGGACTTGCGGGCCAAGTATGACCCGACTTGGACTCGGAGATCGATGTACGACAAGAGTTATGCCGAGATTTCGCGGCCCGACGTGCCGGCTATTTTGGTCGAAATGTTTTCGCATCAGAATGCCAACGACATGGCGCTGGCATTGGACCCCTCTTTCCGGTTCGACATGGCTCGGGCGGTCTATAAAGGGATTTTGCGCTTTCTGGCCGATCGGTACGGCCGGAATTATACCGTACAACCGCTCCCGCCGTCGCGCCTGCGGGCTGAGTTGGTCGGCGACTCGGTGCGGTTGAACTGGCAAGCTACGCCGGATCCGCTGGAGAAGAGCGCTTGGCCCAGTCGCTATCGGGTATATGAACGCTTGGGGGTGAACGGCGCGTTCGACGCGGGGTGCGAAGTGCGGGCGACTGAACTGTGGGTACCGCTCTCGCGGGACGGACAACTGCACAGTTTTCGTATAACGGCGATCAACGAGGGGGGCGAGAGCTTTCCGAGCGAGGTGATTTGCGCCGGACTGGCGACGGAAGAGCAGGGGAGGGTGCTGGTTGTCAACGGATTTACGCGTGTCAGTCCGCCGGCCTTGAAAAAAGATAAACGAGGCAAAATCCTGGGGTTCGACATGGCAGCCGATCCGGGGGTGCCGGATGGAGTCGATCGGTCGATCGTAGGACCGCAACAAAATTTCGATCCGCTCGCTCCGTTCGAGAGCAACGACCGACCGGGCTGGGGCGCTTCGTCGACAGAGTGGGCAGGGCAGGGAACGGCGGGAAATACGTTCGACTATGCGGCGGTTCACGGTCAGGCATGGCTGCGTGCGGGAATCTCCGTCTCGAGCGTCTCGCGAACTGCGTTTGAACGGATGCCGCTGAGGCCTTCGCAATATCGGATGGTGGACCTGATATTCGGAGCGCAACGCAGTTATCCGTCTCGATATAAAATATTCAATCCACTGATAACAAATCAATTGAAAAGGTTAATTGAAGCAAAGATCCCTGTCGTTGTTTCGGGTAGCTATATCGGTCGCGACCCGAGCGTCGGAGAATCGGTGCAAAAATTGCTGGGATACACCTATGACGGTCCGGTGGCGGATAGCGGCAGACGCTACTATACGCCGACTTTCGACCGGCTGCGGCCGCTCGACGGAGGACGCGTGATTCCGCTGGGCGATCTGCCAGACGGAACGGTCTGGGAACGCAGAATCTTTGCATTCGGATTTCCAATCGAGATTCTTAAAATCAATACTTTGCAAAACCTATTTAAACTGATGCTCACCTTGTCTGACACGGTTGCCAAGTGATATACAAAAAATAAGTAGTACATTTACGGTCGCTTAACCGAAACGATTCGATGGGTATTAGACATAAAATCCGTTTGGGATTCATCACGATCGGCATTTTGCTGTTTTTGTCGGGTATCATTTCGTCGCTCGAGCTGGCGAAATTCAATCGCACGACCCACAGCGTTTTAGCTCGGAGCCAGGGGAGTATCGAGATCCTGAAACAGATGCTCGACGCCGTTCAGGAACAGAATACCGCATTGCTTTTTTCGATCACCGACACCGATCGTAGCGGAATCTACGACTCGTTGATCGCTCAAGGGCGGCGCGAGTTCAGCCGGGCGCTCCGCGAGGCGCAGAGCGCCCGGTACGACTCGGCGCTGCTGGAGGAGATCCGCACCACGGCACGATACTATAACAGTATCGTGCCGCAGGTGGCCGATAGCATCGACATCGACCGCTTTGCGGAAGTCTACCGAACCTCGTACTACAAACTGACCCATGCGATCAAGGAATCGATGGTCAAAATCCAGCAGCAGACCATCGACTACACGGCACAGCTGGAACGAAACGCCTATCGGGCTTCGATGGTCGGCATCATCGCGCTCGGGGCGGGGATCTTGTTGCTGGCGGTCTTCTATTTCATGCTGAGCAACTATTTCGTCGGCCCCGTTTTGCAGATCACCCGTTCGCTGCGCGGATACGTCGACTCGCGACTGCCGTTCGAGGTTTCGGTCAGCACCCAGGACGAGATCAATACCCTGAAAGAGTATGTCGCCTCGGTGGTGAACCTCAGCAAAAAAGCCAAACAATAAGGCCTCCGAATCCTGAAACGAAGCGCGTGAGACCATGAATTTCGGATTGATTACTCGCTATGTCGGCTTAGTGATGCTGCTCAACGCGGCATTCATGTTGATCTCGGCCGGCGTTTCGCTGCTCAACGGACCGGACACCGGCTTCTATCCGCTGTTGCTCAGCTTCTTGATTACGGCCATCGTCGGCGCCTTTCCGCTGATTTTCGTACCCAACGCAACAAACCTCTCGACCAAAGAGAGCTACGTCGTCGTTACGATGGCTTGGGGGATGTCGTGTCTGCTGGGAATGCTGCCTTATTTGATCTGGGGCGGCGAATTCACCCTCACCAACGCTTGGTTTGAAAGCACCTCCGGATTTACGACCACCGGATCGACCATCTTGCGCGACGTCGAGGCGTTGCCGAAAGGATTGCTCTTTTGGCGTGCCGCCACGCATTGGATCGGAGGGGTGGGAGTCGTGCTGTTCGCCATCGTGATCCTGCCGTCGATGGGACGGATGAAAATGAGCCTCTCGAGCGCCGAGATGTCGATGATGGCGAAAGATAACTTTCGCTACACCACCAAGAAAGTACTGCAGATCATTATTTTCGTCTACGTCGGTCTGACGCTGTGCGAAACCGGCGCGTTGATGGCCGTCGGGATGGACTGGTTCGACGCGTTGACCAACTCCTTCTCGACGATCGCTACCGGAGGATTCTCGACAAAAAACCTCAGTATCATGGCTTACGACAGCGCGACGATCGAATTGGTGATCGCCTTTTTCATGGTCGTAGCCGGGCTTCACATGGGGTTGATCTACGCCACGATTCGAGGCAAACGCAACAACCTCTTCCGGTCGGAGGTCGCCCGATTCTACATTCTCTCGCTGGCGATCGGTTCGGTGATCGTGGCCGTCAGTCTGTTGGCGAACCACAACTATTCGACCCTCGGCGAAGCGTTGCGATACGGGACTTTTCAGGTGATCTCCTACACCACGACCACCGGTTTCGCTTCGGCCGACGACTCGTTGTGGCCTCCGCTGGCGATGATCGTCCTGATCTATTGCAGCATCCAGTGCGCCATGGCCGGTTCGTCGGCCGGGGGGATCAAATCGGACCGGGTGTTGCTGACATTCAAGGCCATTCGGGCGCGGATGTTGAAACTCCAGCATCCGAATGCCGTGATTCGGATCAAACAGAACAACATCGCGCAAGACGACGGAGCGGTGAACGCCGCGATTCTGTTGGTGGTCATCTATATGGTGAGCGCGCTCGGAGGGACGATCCTGCTGGCGGCTATGAATATTGACCTGTTGACCGGATTTACCGCCACGATCGCCAGTCTGAGC
>JAIDFC010000157.1 GCA_029054535.1 Rikenella sp.
GATTGGCGGGTTCGTATCGTTGTCCAGATAAGCCCGGTCGTGCGATATCAGAATCACGGCGCCGCCGTAGTTCTGCAAATACGTTTCGAGCCACTGGATGCTCTCGATGTCGAGGTGGTTCGTCGGCTCGTCGAGCAGAAACAGGGTCGGTTTCCGCAGCAACAGCTTCGCCAGCTCGATCCGCATCCGCCAGCCGCCCGAAAAAGTCGAGGTGGGCCGGTTGAACTCCTCGCGTTTGAACCCCAGCCCGAGCAGGGTCTTTTCGACCTCTGCGTCGCGGTTGTCGCCGTCCAGCAGGTGGTACCGTTCCGTAGCGTCGTGCAGCCGGTGGAGCAACCGCTCGTACTCCTCCGATTCGTAGTCGGTGCGGGTTTCGATCTCCCGGGTGCAGTGCTCGATCTCCCGCTCGAGCCGAATGATCTCCTCGAACGCCTTCCCGCACTCGGTAACCAGGTCGGTATCGTCGGCCACGCGCATCTGTTGCGGCAGGTATCCGACGGTGCAATCCTCGGTCTGCGAAACGGTCCCGGACGTCGGGGTCTGCAACCCGGCGATGATCTTCAGAACGGTCGATTTTCCGGCGCCGTTCTTTCCCACCAGTCCGATCCGTTCTTTCGCGTTGATCAAAAACGAAATGTCGCGGAACAGATCGGTCCCGCCGAACGATACGGTCAAATTATCTACGGATAACATGGATGTCTGTTTTGTATTTGGGGCGATGCTCGAAAATTGCGACCGTAGGTCGCGCGATCCGCCGCCACCCCATGCGGCGGGCGCAATGCTCGCTTCGTTCGTTGCGTTCCCCGTTGGCGGCGATCGCTTCTTCTCTATTTCTGTCGCTGAAGCACAAGCCTCTGGCCTATGCCTCGATCAGCTGCTGGATGGCCGCCACCGGGTCCGCCGCGCCGAACACGGCGTTTCCGGCCACCAAAACATCCGCTCCGGCGGCGAAAAGCTGTGCGGCATTGTCCCGGTTGACACCCCCATCCACCTGAATCAAAGCCGCGCTGTTCTTGCGCAGCAACAGGTCTTTGAGTCGGCTGATCTTCTCCAGCGACGAGGCGATGAACCGTTGTCCGCCGAATCCCGGGTTGACGCTCATAATCAGTATCATATCGGCCGATTCCGCCACCTCTTCCACAGCCCACACCGGCGTGTGCGGGTTCAGAGCCACCCCGGCCCGCATCCCGGCGTCGCGGATGGCCTGCAACGTCCGATGCAGATGGGTCGACGCCTCGACGTGGACGGTCAGATAATCGGCCCCGGCAGCCCGAAAATCGGCCACGTACCGCTCCGGCTGAACGATCATCAAATGCACGTCGAGGATCTTCTCGGTAGCATGTCGCAATGCCTTCACCACCGGCATTCCGAAACTGATGTTCGGCACGAACATGCCGTCCATCACGTCGAGGTGGAACCACTCGGCGCGACTCTCGTTCACGATCCGGGCCGCCTCTCCCAAACGCAAAAAATCGGCCGACAAAAAAGACGGCGATATAATCCGTGCCATATTCTATATTCCTGTATTTTAAAAGGTACGATTTATCTGTACCTCGGTCATTGGCTACGTGCTGGGACTGCCGCTTGTTGGCTTCGCTTTCCTCCTCGCCGCTCGGTTGTTCACAAAGAGAACAGTACCCTCCTGTCGCCAAAGAATTAATTAGTACTATTTAAAAGTAGTGAAAGAAACAAAGGTACGATTATTTGCTTAAATTTGTTTGATGACAGCAATCGGATTGATACGAGGTACAGTAGTCGTATTAGGGGGCAGGCTTGTTTTTTGGGGGAGGGCGCGATCCGAAGCGGAAAAGTAAAAACGATGGCGGAGATTCAACAGATACTGAAGCAATACTGGGGATACGGAGCTTTCCGACCGTTGCAGCGCGAGATCATCGAATCGGTGGTGGGCGGACGCGATACGGTGGCTCTGTTGCCCACTGGCGGGGGGAAGTCGCTTTGTTACCAAGTGCCGGCGCTGGCGCTGCCGGGGGTGGCGATCGTCGTAACGCCCCTCATCGCACTGATGAAAGACCAGGTCGACGCTTTGCGGCGGCGGCATATCAATGCCGTGGCGATCCACTCGGCCATGTCGGCCCGGGAGATCGACCTGGCGCTGGACAACTGCGTGTACGGGGACGTGAAACTGCTCTACGTTGCGCCCGAGCGGATCGAAACGAGGATCTTCCACACGCGGGTAAAGAAGATGAACGTCTCGTTGGTGGCGGTCGACGAGGCCCACTGCATCTCGGAGTGGGGGTACGATTTCCGGCCGGCCTACCTGCGGATCGCACGCCTGCGCGAATGGGTGCCCGGGGTGCCGTTTTTGGCGTTGACCGCTACGGCCACGTCGCTCGTGCTGGAGGACATCGAACGACACCTCGGACTGGACGAGCCGCAGATCTTTCGCGGCTCGTTCGCCCGACCCAATATCCGATTCGTGGTGCGGCGCGGGGAGAACAAGGCCGAACAGCTCGTGCGGGTGGTTCGCAGGGTCGAGGGCTCGGGGATCGTCTACGCTCGCACGCGGCGGGCCACGGAGGAGATCGCCGCGCAGCTTCTGGCGGAGGGCGTCTCGGCCGACTTCTACCATGCCGGCTTGGGGTTTCGGATGCGGGCCGCCAAGCAGGAGGCGTGGCGACGCGGCGAGGTGCGGGTGATCGTGGCCACCAACGCTTTCGGGATGGGGATCGACAAGGCGGACGTGCGGTTCGTGGTCCACGACCAGATGCCGGCCTCGCTGGAGGCCTACTACCAGGAGGCCGGGCGAGCCGGGCGCGACGGGGCGCCGGCCTATGCCGTTTTGCTCCACAACGGAATGGACACGACGGCGGCGCGACGGAGGATCGAATCGGCCTATCCGCCGTTGGATACGGTACGAAAAGTCTACGAAGCGATTTTCAACCACCTGCAGGTAACGGTCGGCGGGGGACGGGAGGCGGTTTTCGACTTCGACCTCGAGGCATTCTCCGCGCGGTTCAAATTCTTCTCCCTCACGGCGTTCCACGCCATCAAGCTGCTGGAGCTGAACGGATATATGACCCTCACCGATGTGTTGGACAATCCGACGCGGGTCATGTTTCGCATGTCGCGCGAGGAGCTTTACAAACTCCAGGTCGACCGGACGGAACTGGACAGCTTTTTGCGGATCGTCTTGCGACTTTACACGGGGCTTTTCACTGAGTTCGTGGCGGTGGACGAGGCTTATATCGCCCGCATGTCGGGCTACACGGAGCAACGGGTCAAGGAGCTGTTGTACCAGCTTTCGGTGATGCGGGTGATCCGTTACATTCCCCGGCGCAGCTCGCCGCTGTTGATCCTGCACGAGGAACGCCTTCCGACGGAGGATGTGGCGATCGCTCCGTCGACCTACCACCGGCGGCGCGAGATGGAGGAGTTGCGGGCGGCGGCCATGGCGGAGTATGCCGAGAGCGATGCGCAGTGTCGGAGCGTGATCCTGAGGGAGTATTTCGACGAGCGGGGGGCGGAGCCGTGCGGGGTGTGCGATGTGTGTCGGTCGCGGCGGGCGGAGGAGATGTATCGTGAAAGCGATGCCTTTGCGGGGATCGGTGCGGAGCTGTTGCGGGTGTTGGGCGAGCTGCCGGCAGGGAGGTCGATGAGTGTTCGGGAGCTGGTGGCGCGTGTGCCGGGGCGACCGATGGCGGTATTGACGATGCTCCGCCGGCTGCTGGCAGAGCGGCGGGTGCGGCAGCTGAACGACGGCGGGATCGTGTCGGTATAAAAGAAAAAGGTCGGACAATCGACTGATTGTCCGACCTTTTCGTGATCCCGCTGGGGCTCGAACCCAGGACCCCAACATTAAAAGTGTTGTGCTCTACCAGCTGAGCTACGGAATCATCGTGCTTCCCCAGGGGCTCGAACCCTGGACCCCAACATTAAGAGTGTCGTGCTCTACCAACTGAGCTAGAGAAGCAGTGTCTCCCTTTTTGGTGATGCAAAAGTAGGCAAAATTTCGGAATCGACAAATTTTTTCGGAAAAAAATCCCGGTTCCGAGTTTAACGAATTGAGGAAGAGTGGGTTCGGTTTTCGCTCTCGACCCACCCGGGCGGCGAATCTCAGATCGGAATCTCGTCTCCGTCCCACTCGACCCGGACTGCTCCCCGGTCGTTCAAGGCCCACTCCAACAAGGTTGCAACGAATCGGGGCGTAACGACTTCCGGAACCGGGAACGGCAATCGGTAGCGGTCGGCGACTCCGCGTTTTTCAGCTCCCTGAAAAACGGTTCCCCGAACCATGACATAAGGTAGGCCCGGGTGTAACGGACAGTGGAGAATGAACCGTTTGTCTTCCGACAGAATGTGCAGCGTGTCGTAAGGACCGTCGCAGTCCGGGGCGACATACCACCGATAGGCGCGGTGGTCGAAAACGATTTTTCGGCGGTCTTTTGATCTTATTCCCATGGGGTATCTGCCACGTTTGTGCTGCATTCACAACAGGATAAAGTTACCTTTTCCGTTGGAAATCTCAAAATCTCAGGCGAAGAAAGGAACAAGAGATATTTTTGTTAGTTTTGAGGATGCGAAACCAAAATCTTACGAAACGATGATCGAGATGCAGAACGATACGTGTTTGGAGACGTTGCGTCGCGTGGCCGCTTTGATGATGAATGCCGCTCGGACGGCTCCGAAGGCTCGCGGAACGGACTACTTAGAGA
>JAIDFC010000158.1 GCA_029054535.1 Rikenella sp.
ACACTATACATGCCGGCAGCACGCGCCGCCTCGATCCCCGCCTCGGCATCCTCGAACACGACGCACTCCGCCGGCAGAATACCGCCCCCCAGCATCGCAGCGCCGGTCAAAAAGACCTCCGGATCGGGCTTCGTCCGGCCGACCATCGTCCCGTCCACCACCGCATCGAACAACCCGCCGATCCGCAAACGTTCGAGTATAATCCCCGTATTCCGACTGGCCGACCCCAGCGCCGTCCGCACCCCGTCCGCACGCACCTCCTCCAAAAACGACAGCACGCCCGGCAAAATCTCGTCCGGCGTCATCCGCGAGATATACTCCACGTACCACCCGTTCTTCCGGTCGGCCATCTGCTGCCGTTGCGCCTCCGTAAACGCCCCCGCGCCAAATCCCCCCACTTCCAACAAAATCTCCAGCGACCGCATCCGACTCACCCCCTTGAGCCGCTCGTTATCCCTCGCCGAAAAATCGAACCCCAACTCTTCCGCCAGCCTGCGCCAGGCGAGATAGTGATACTTCGCCGTATCGACGATCACACCGTCCAAGTCGAATATCGCTGCCCGTATCATCCCTTTTTCCACGTTATAACTAAGATTTTCCCCGCTTCGCCCGACACCAATCGAGAATAAACTCGTAACCGTCCGTATTTCCGGCCACCAAACCGCAGCTTTTCCCCTGCCCCTGTCGTTCCCGAATGATCGCCACCGCCTCCTCTTCCCGCCCCTGGCGGATCAACGCCATGAGAGACAACAGCCCGCCATAATCGAGAGAGACCCTGCTTTCATCCGGCACAAAACGGTCGGGATCCGGATTCTCCTGAAGAAACCGTTCGATATCCGACGCCACCGCCTCGAAAATCTCATGCCAGATGGCATCGAGCTCCTCCGCCGAGTTTTCATCGATATTCTCGGCAAATATTTTCCGAGCTATCGCGCCATAATCACTAATCGTCTGACTGGGCACCGCAAAGGCCCCGACACCCCGCAAACTCATCGGAGCTTTCAGACATTCCTGACAATCGAAAATCTCCCACCAAAGGTCATCGGCATAGAGCGGTTTCACAGTCAATACAGTCGTAGTATTCGCCAAATGATAACTAATCAGATGCTCCAGACAAAAGAAATACCCCTGCTCGACTTTCCAATCGATATAACTATTCTGCCGAAATCCGAACTCACACCCCACCTGGCGCCGCGTATTGTCGTCCAGCTTCTCCAGTCCTTTGTACTTTTTGTATGCCATGATATCGATCGCAACGGTTGAGTTCGCTGCCAAACAAATTTACGATTTTATTCAAAGAAATAGGTACAACGATAAAAAAATCCTCCGGGTATCTCTCGATACACCGGAGGATTTCAACGGTCGGTTCTGTCGAACCGCAACCTTCCCGATTAGAGCAGCTTGTTGAGTTTTTCGGCCAATGCCGCTTTTGTGGTAGCGCCGACCTGTTTGTCGACAACCTGTCCCCCCTTGACGAAGATAATCGTCGGAATATTCCGAATCGAGAACTGCGCAGCGATCTCGTCGTTCGAGTCGACGTCGCATTTCCCGATAATGGCCCGATCGGCATATTCCGCGGCGAGTTCTTCGACGATCGGCCCCACCATGCGGCACGGTCCGCACCACTCCGCCCAGAAGTCGATCACCACCGGTTTGTCCGAGGCCATAAGTTCCTTGAAGTTGGCCGAATTGATTTCCAATGCCATAACGAATTGATTTATTGTTGGTTTTTAGATATTGAAGTCAAATACCATGCCACCCGCGGCAAACGTTCGCAAATCTACTCAATTTATCCGGTATTTGAAACCGTACTCGTCCAAGAGTCCGACCACCTGGGCATTGAGTTCGACTTTCGGCGTCCGGGTTCGCAAAGCCAC
Source organism: Rikenella sp. (assembly GCA_029054535.1). Classification (GTDB taxonomy): domain Bacteria; phylum Bacteroidota; class Bacteroidia; order Bacteroidales; family Rikenellaceae; genus Rikenella. The sequence continues at coordinate 1,878 of JAIDFC010000158.1, forward strand.
CTTCACTCCGCTTTCCGGATCGAAAATGTGGAAGAGCAGCGAGACGGGTCCCTTCGCCCCCGCCGCGGTACTCGACAGATCGGCGACAAATCCCGTCGAGAGCTCCTGAACCGGCACCGTAACCACCAGCTCCCGAATGTCGTTCTCCATCACCTCGGTCAGACTCTTCATGCCTTTGATGACGATCTCCATCTCGCCCGGCCTGAAGCGGCTCATCTGTACCCGTCCTTTGATGAGGATCGAGTTTTGCTCGAAACAGAACGAGTGGAAAGTCTCCCAATCCTTGCTCCAGAGCGTGAAAGTATGACTCCCGCTGAAATCCTCGATCGTGAAACGTCCGTACGGTTTCCCGGTCTTCGTCGTGAGGTACTGCGCCGAGGTAACCATCCCGGCCACCGTAAAATCGCGTTCGCGCATCGTCAAAAGTTCGTCCAGCTCGCTCACCGTGTTGGAACAATACTTTTCGATCAGGATCCGATAGTCGTCCAGCGGATGCGACGAGAGGTAGATCCCCACCACCGCCTTTTCGCGCTCCAACATTTCGAGTTTTCCCCACGTTTCGGCATGCGGCACCTCGGGTTTCTGGACCATCACGCCCGACATCATATCCCCGAACAGGCTGTTTTGTTTCTGCGCCCGCTCGGCCTGCACCAAACTGCCGTAACGGATCAACGCCTCGATGAACGAAGCCCCTTTGGCATCCTGCGCGAAGAACTGGCTCCGGTGGAAAGTCGCGATCGAGTCCAACGCCCCCGCCAAGGCCAGGCATTCGATATTCTTTTTATTGACCGTCTGGAGGT
>JAIDFC010000159.1 GCA_029054535.1 Rikenella sp.
CCGCCGGATCCGATCCTCTTCGTAGTACTTGTACGGAATGGCATACAGATAGCACTCCCGAGGCATGGTCTGATGAAACGAGGTGTCGAAAACGGCCACCTGCGGAATGGTCGGCAACAGCCGCTCGATCGACAGGATCCCCTTCAAATTCGCCGGATTGTGCAACGGCGCGAGCTTGAAACAGCTCTCGATCTGCTGCTTCACGGTCGGATTCACGATCGCGCTGTCCGAAAAATACTCCCCGCCGTGCGTTACCCGATGCCCCGCTGCCGAAATCTCGCTCAAACTCTTAATCACTCCGTGATGCTCGTCGGTCAACGCATCCAAAATCAGGTTGATCCCAACCGAATGGTCCGGAATGCTCTGCACGAACTCGAACTTCGGCTTCCCGCTCGGCTTGTGGGTCAATATACCGTCGGTCAACCCGATCCGCTCTACCAACCCTTTCGCCAACAACTTGTGCTCGCTCGGACTGCTCATCTGAATCAACTGATACTTGATCGACGAACTCCCGCAATTCAATACTAATATGATCATTTACTCGGTTTTTTATAGGTTCTATTTTTCAGTAACCGTTTTTAGCTACGTGCGGGTACTGTTCTCTTTGTGAACAAAGAGAACCAGAAAAACTTTAGCACGCATCCCGCTGGGATGCTCTGGCCGTGTCAGCCTGGTGCTTTGGGGTGGGGATTCTTTTTGGGCGCGCTTAATCCGAGCTAAAACTCAGGCGCGCCTAAAAGAACCCCACCCACAACCCTAAGGATTGCGGCAGCGTAAGGCGTAGCGTAGCTAGTTAAAAGTTTTTGGTGCCGCTTTTTACAAAAAGCGGCAGTTCCGTACAGTAGCCAAACACAGATTACAAAAAATAGAACGATTAAAAATGAGGTAATTATTCGGTTATTTGCGTTCAGCTTGTGCCTGGCACGCCGTGATGGCGACCAGGTTGACGATGTCGCTCACCGAGCAACCTCGGGAGAGATCGTTGATCGGCGCGGCCATCCCTTGGAGGATCGGCCCGATGGCTTCGGCATCGGCCAGTCGTTGGACCAGTTTGTAGGCGATGTTCCCCACTTCGAGTGTCGGGAATACCAGCACATTGGCCCGTCCAGCAATCTTTGAGTCGGGTGCTTTTTTGGCACCGACGCCCGGTACGATCGCCGCATCGGCCTGGAGTTCGCCGTCGATTTTCATATCCGGCGCCATCTCTTGCGCCAGCCGGGTCGCCTCGACCACCTTGTCCACCATCTCATGCTTGGCCGACCCTTTGGTCGAGAAACTCAGCATGGCGATCCGCGGTTCCATGCCGACGATGGCCCGCGTCGTCTTGCCCGTTTCGACCGCGATCTGCGCCAGTTCCGGCGCCGTCGGGTTCGGATGCACGGCACAGTCGGCGAAGACCATCATTCCGTTCTCTCCGTAGTGCTTGTCTTTCAGGAGCATGATGAATGCACCCGAAACCACCGAGATCCCCGGTTTGGTCTTTACGTACTGGAACGCCGGTCGCAGTACGTCCCCCGTCGCATTCCCCGCTCCGGCCACTTCGCCGTCGGCGTCGCCGGCCTTGATCATCATTACCGACAGGTACAACGGATTAAGAATCAGTCGTTCGGCCTCTTCGCGCGTCAACCCTTTCGCCGCCCGGATCTGCAACATGAGGTCGATATAGGCCTCTTTTTTGGGGTGATTCGCCGGGTCGACGATCTGAATATCCCCGTTCAGAACATGTTCCAGCCCCCAGTCTGTGGCCAAATTGCGCAGCTCGGTCGGGTCGCCGATCAGGATAATGTCCGCGATCCCTTGTTCCACCGCTTCGTTCGCCGCCCGCATCGTACGTTCTTCGTTCCCCTCCGGCAGCACGATCCGCTGACGCGAAGAACGGGCCTGTTCTCTGATTTTGTCTAAAAGTTCCATGATTATTCGGTCATTTTTTTATTGTCATTCCTAAAAAAGTCGCCCCGAGGCAGAGCAAAAAGCTCAGGCCGATATACAGCACGGCCGTAGAAGTGTGTCCCTCCCGCAAGAGCCGTACGCTTTCGAGCGAGAAGGTGGAAAACGTCGTAAACCCGCCGCAGAATCCCACCGCACCCAGCAGGTGTCGCACCGATCCCTGTTCGGTCTCCCGCAGCAGCCAGCCGATCAGAAACGACCCCACGACATTGATAACTATCGTACTCCACGGCAGCCGTCCGATCCGGTCGCCGATCCAGGCCGTGGCCATAATCCCTGTGCCGTATCGCAACACGGAGCCTACGAAGCCGCCCAGCCCCACCCACAACAGATTCGTCCATCCGGTCATTGGTTCGGTTTTACACGCTTTTGGGTTCGACGCTAACAAAGGTACGGCTTTCCGTCCGAAATTCATAACGATTATTCCGGTAATTAATTCGTAACTTCGCCTCGGTTTTACATTCAAAAAACTTGTTAATCATGGGAAAAGGACCGATTTCTCAGTTTATTACGCACAATTACCGCCACTTCAACGCGGCGGCGCTGGTGGACGCGGCGCAGGCCTATGAGGCGCACATGAATGCCGGAGGGAAGATGATGATTACGCTCGGCGGCGCGATGTCGACGGCCGAGCTGGGGATCTCGCTCGCCGAAATGATCCGCCAGGACAAGGTGCAGATCATTACGTGTACGGGGGCGAATCTCGAAGAGGACCTCATGAACCTCGTGGCCCACTCGCACTACAAACGGGTGCCGAACTACCGCGATCTCACTCCCCAGCAGGAGCGCGAGTTGCTGGACAACCACCTGAACCGCGTTACGGATACCTGTATCCCGGAAGAGGAGGCTTTCCGACGCCTCCAGGGACACATGGAGAAAATCTGGAAAGAGGCCGATGCCAAGGGGGAACGATACCTGCCCTACGAGTTCATGTACAAGCTGATCCGCAGCGGGGTGTTGGAACAGTACTATGAAATCGATCCGAAAAACAGCTGGATGCTGGCGGCCTGCGAAAAAAATCTCCCGATCATCGTACCGGGTTGGGAGGACTCGACGATGGGGAACATCTTCACGTCGTATGTCATCAAGGGCGAAATGAAGGCGTCGACGGTCAAGGGGGGGATCGAAACGATGATGTTCCTCTGCGACTGGTACAAACAAAACAGCGGTGGAAAGGGAGTCGGTTTCTTCCAGATCGCGGGGGGGATCTCGGGAGACTTCCCGATCTGCTGCGTCCCGATGATGTACCAGGACTTGGAATGGGAGGAGACACCGTTCTGGGCTTACTTCTGTCAGATCTCGGACTCGACGACTTCCTACGGATCGTACTCGGGGGCGGTGCCGAACGAGAAAATTACCTGGGGTAAACTGGATGTCGATACGCCGAAGTTCATCGTCGAAAGCGATGCGACGATCGTCGCGCCGTTGATGTTCGCTTACATCCTGGGCTGGTAGTTTTTGCTGGTTGCGGGGCTTTTGAGGGCGGCTTGTCTTTGTCTGCGGGCAGGACAGGCCGCTTTCTTTTGCGGGGCTTTCTTTTTGCGGCCGAATGGTTTAAACGACACGGAGTATCGGCCGCCGGGCGGGTTTGTTGGGCTTTGTGCTTTTGGGATGTTGCTCTTGATTCCGGCAGCCCCTTGCCCGCCGCGGGGCCCCGTTGGGGCTTTTGCTAGGGTTCTCTCCGCCTTATTTAGCGGGGCCTGCCCGGCCGACGCGTTCGCGCCACGGTGGGCGGCCTTTATTTGGGGTTGTCTTTGTCAATATGTCCCGCGCGCCACGCCTAAGTAGCGAAATACGCCGTTTCAACGGGTAGTTGAAACGGATGGATTTCGCAGGCGCGCGGCCAAACACGTTTTTGGGGGAAAGCCCCGTCGTCCGCCCGCCTAAGAAGGAATTTCAAAAGTTTCGCACTTGGCGAAATCTTTATGAAATTCCCGCGGGCGACGCGCGGAGAATGTTTTCAGGACAGCCGCTCGGCGGAGCCTATCTGAGCAAACTCCAGCTTTCGAGTGCCGAGCGGCACCGGTCCGCCGCTGGGGGAGGCGGCGATCCGCGCGACCGAAGGTCGCGGTTTATTACGGAGCAAAAAGCCCAGCGCGGTCAAAGAAGTTTTGGAATAAAAAGGGCCGCCAAGGGGAGATCTCGGAG
>JAIDFC010000016.1 GCA_029054535.1 Rikenella sp.
GCTTTGTACTTCTCTTATACTCAAACCGATAACTCTCGTAAAAAAACGCCATGCGTATCGGAATCGTCATCGTCAGCTACAACACTCGTGCACTGCTGCTGAATTGCCTGCGGTCGATCTTCGCGTTCGTCGAACCGGAGGACGAAGCCATACGCGTCGCGGTGGTCGACAACGGATCGACGGACGGATCGATGGAGACGGTGCGCCGGGAGTTTCCGACCGTAATGGGCGTCGAGGCGGGCGAGAACCTCGGGTTCGGAAGGGCGAACAACTTGGGGATCAAATATTTGGAAGAACGCTACGGAACGGCGGAATACCTCTTCTTTCTCAACCCGGACACGGTGTTGCTCAACGATGCGGTCGGGATGCTGGCGGATTTCCTCGACCGCAATCCGACGGCCGGAGCTTGCGGCGGAAATCTCTACGGAGCGGACGGCAAAACGCCCGCGCTATCGTTCTCGCCGGTACACGGCATCGGCTGGGAGCTCACGACGCTCTTGCCGAACGCCCTAAAACGGCGCGTGTGGCCGGAGAGTACGTGGTTCAACTACGGCGACAGGCCCAGACCGGTCGGATACGTCTCGGGAGCAGACCTCATGGTCCGCAGAAAAGCATTAGGCTCGGCGACGGTGTTCGACCCCGATTTCTTCATGTACTACGAGGACATGGAGCTCTGTGTCAGAATCCGACGCGCGGGCTTCGAAGTTCGGTCGGTCCCACAGGCCCGGATCATCCACCTCGCCGGACAGTCGTGTCGGGTCTCGAGAACCAAATTCGAACGGCTCTTGGAGGCTAAGTATCTTTATTATACCAAGATACAGGGAAAGAGGTATGCCCTCCGGGCATACCTCTTGTTGCAGGCGGGGTACCGGCTGCACGCCCTCCTGGGGCGGATCGCGGGAAACCGATCCAAACGAAATCGCTACGCGGAATGGGCGCAGATCAACACCGAGATCTGGCGAAGACACCTCACAACACACGAAAACTTATGCACACCAAAGAAGAAAAACTGAGTGCTCTCGGACGACTGCTCGACATCATGGACGAGCTGCGCGAAAAGTGTCCCTGGGACCGGGAGCAAACGATGCTCTCGCTGCGGAACGCTACGATCGAAGAGTGTTTCGAACTGATGGACGCCATTGTGGCGGGCGATCCTCTGTATATAAAAAAAGAGCTGGGCGATCTGTTGCTGCACGTCGTTTTTTATGCGAAAATTGCTCAGGACGAGGGCCGTTTCGATATCGGAGACGTGGCGAACGCACTGAGCGACAAGCTCGTCTACCGCCATCCGCACGTCTACGGCGAAACGGCAGCCGAAGGATCGGGGGCGGTTTTGCAAAACTGGGAGGTGCTGAAGCAGCGAGAAAAAGACGGGAACAAAACCCTGCTTTCGGGCGTCCCCCGCGGGATGCCGGCCCTGCCCAAAGCGTGCCGCATCCAACAGAAAGTCTCGACCGTCGGCTTCGACTGGCCGGAACGCAGCGCGGTGTGGGCGAAAGTCTGCGAGGAAATCAATGAAATACAGGTCGAAATCGACCGTAAAGATACCGATCGGCTGGAGGCCGAATTCGGCGACTTGCTTTTCTCGGTGGTCAATGCAGCGAGACTCTACGGCGTGAATCCGGACTTGGCGCTGGAACGTACGAACCGTCGTTTCATGAGCCGTTTCGGATACATGGAAAAACGAGCGGCCGAACAAGCGATTCCGTTGCAGGAACTGACGCCGGAACAATTCGACGCGCTTTGGGAGCAGGCCAAACGACACGTCGAAGAGACTGTCTAATTCCTGCCAAAGAAAAAACGCGGGCCTCGCGGCCTTTTACCCGGCTCCGGGCTGGCGCGATGCCGGATCGCGCATCGGGGGGACGTTATACAGCGTCGGCAACAGCGGATACAGCTGGTCGGCGGCGACTCTTACAGATAACCCCGATGCCCTCTACTTGCACTTCAATTTCGGCAAGATCAGTCCGAATTTCAACAACGGCCGTGGGTACGGTTTTCAGCTGCGTTGCCTCCAGGAATAGGGAGAGCGTTTTATTAGCCTGCCGGTTGTAGATCGGCACGCGAACCGGACTGTGTCTCCCCCAACGGCCTGCCGATTCTGACCTGCCGAGCGTTTTGTCGTGTTCGACGCCGGCGGGGAGCCCCCAAGAGCCGTGGCGAGTGGTGTCCTCCGCTCCGGGCGGCGGCGGACACGCGACTCTGCGAGTCGCAGTTCCCCGATTCAACAACAGATGATAGCCGCTTCCCTTTTCTCCGCGATCTCACCATGACAGCTCGGAGCCACCCCAGGCGGAGGGCCGTAAACCTGAATCGCTGACACGAGGGTTGCGTTCCTTGCAGGCGACTCCCAAAACCGTGTCTGCCCACGCGCCTGGCATTTTCCTAAGCTCAATAAACCGCGACCTCCAGTCGCGCGGGCCGAACGCCTCCCCTCGGGAGGCCCGCAATTTCTCCATCGCTTACGCGATGGCTGCGGCCACTCCCGGGCGTCCTGCCCGTTTCAATTCGCCACAAACCGCGCCGCCAGGCGCGCGGGACGGCCGCCGCCCATCGGCCGGGCCCGCAACTCGACGGTGCTCGTTGCATTCCTGCCGGGCGGCCGACCCGAAAGGCTGCGTAAAACATTCTTTATGCGGCGACCGCGGGAATTTCATCTCAGTTCTGTTCTTGCGTCAGCGAAATTTCTCCGCGATCTCACCTTGACGGGCCGAAGCCACCCCGGGCGGAGGACCGCAACTCTCGCTGCGCTCATGTGCGTCTCCGCTGGCTTCGGCCCGAAAATAACTGCGAAACATTCTCCGAACGTCGCCCGCGGTAGGCGGGCGATACTACGTATCCGCTATAACATCCGAATAAACAGTGTCTGTCCGCGCGCCTGGGGAAATCATTTCCGATAAACTCCCGTTTATCGGTTTGATTTCCCTCTTTAGGCGGGCGCGCGGAACCATCCAAAAGAGAAACCGTGTTCGACTGCCCTGCGCGGGCGGCGTCCGGGTGGCCCCGGCGGGACGAGCGATACTACGTATCGCTTTACTATTCTAAAAACAGTTTCTGGCCCCGCATCTGCGAAATCATTCTCGATAAACTTTTCATTTATCGAGTGATTTCGCTACTTAGGCGAGGCGCGCGGGGCTATCCGTAAGAGAAACCGTGTCTGACCGCGCGCTGGCGGAAATCTTGTTCAAAAGCGATTCACGCTTTTGAACGATTTCCTACTCCAGCAGTCGCGCGCGGGAATTTCATCTCGATTTTGCTCTCGCAAAACGAGCGAAATTCCCCTCTTAAGCGGGCGGGCGACAGAAAACCGTGTTCGACTGCGCTCAGGCCGCGCGGCCCCGCGTGCCCGCGGCGGGCTTGCAAAACTTCGTTTTGCCTGGGCCTTCCGGCCGCAAAACCAAAACCCAACAAAAGAGGCTGCGCTTCGCTATAACGCTCTAAAACAGCTCTGTCCGCGCGCCCGCCGCCTCAAAGCCGCACCGCGATCCCCCGCTCGTGCAACGCCGACTTCAACGTCGGGATCGGAATCTCGCCGTAGTGGAAAATCGACGCCGCAAGAGCCGCATCCGCACGCCCGACAGTCAAAACCTCCGCGATATGCTCCACCGTCCCCGCTCCGCCCGAAGCGATGACCGGAATCGAAAGCTCCGCCGCCAAACGTGCAAACGTCTCGCACGGGTAGCCGCTCTTCGTCCCGTCGTGGTTCATCGACGTGAACAGGATTTCACCGGCCCCCCGCTCCTGCGCCTCGCGCGCCCAGGCGAACAGCTCCCGATCGGTCGCTTGCCGCCCCCCGTGCGTCGTTACCACCCAACGCCCCGTCTCGTCTCGCCGCGCGTCGATCGCCACCACCACGAACTGACTCCCGTACCGCCCCGCGATCGCGTCAATCAACCGAGGATCACGAACCGCCGCACTGTTCACCGTTACCTTGTCCGCCCCCGCCAACAACAGCCGACCGGCATCCTCCACCGTCGAAATCCCCCCGCCGACCGTGAACGGGATGTCGATCCGACGCGCGATCCGGGAGACCAAATCCGCAAACGTCCGCCGCCCCTCGACCGTCGCGCTGATGTCCAGATAGACCAGCTCGTCCGCCCCCTCGTCCGCATACCGGCGCCCCAACTCCACCGGATCGCCCACCGTTCGTAAACCCCCGAAATTAATCCCCTTGACCGTCTGCCCGTCCCGGATGTCCAGACACGGGATTATCCGTTTCGCAAGCATCGCTCCAACTCTTTTAGCGTGATTCGTCCCTCGTAGATCGCCTTCCCCACGATAACGCTCCGCAGCCCCATGGCATCCAACCGAACGATGTCGTCCAGGGTCGAGATCCCGCCGCTGACCGTTACCTCTACCTCCGGAAATGCTTCTTGCAGCATGGCGTAAAGCTCGAAATTCGGTCCGCCGAGCATCCCGTCGCGCGAGATGTCGGTACAGATCGTCTGACGCAGACCGTGCGACGCGAAACGACCCACAACCGTCCGCACGTCCGTCTCCGAAGCCTCCTGCCAGCCGTTGATCGCCACCTTGCCCGCGCGGATATCGGCACCCAGGATCATGTGTTCCGCTCCGTAAGCCGCCAACCACTCCTCAAACCGATCCGGATCCGTGATCGCGACGCTGCCGCAAATGGCCCGGTTCGCGCCGGCCTCCAGAACAGCCCGCAAAGCCTCGCCGCTCTTGATCCCGCCCCCGTACTGCACATCCAGGTTCGTACCCGCCGCGATCTTACGAAGCGTATCCAAATTCCGAGGCGACGCAGCCTTCGCCCCGTCGAGGTCCACCACATGCAGGCGACGAACGCCGATCGCCTCGTAGCTGCGCGCCACCTCCAACGGATCCGACGAATAGACCGTCCGACGCCCGTAATCGCCCTGGGTCAACCGAACACACTGACCGCCGATCAGGTCGATCGCCGGAATGATCTCGATCTTCATGCCATTCATAACGAAAGAAAATTGGCCAGAATCCGACGACCCGTCTCGCCGCTCTTCTCCGGGTGGAACTGGCATCCGTAAAAATTATCCTGGTGCAAAGAGCCGCTGAACCAACCGCCGTAGTCGGTCGCCGCAGCCGTATGTTCGTTCACTTCCGCCGCATAGGAGTGCACGTAATAGACATACTCTCCCTCTTTAACGTCCTTGTAAAGAGGCGATTTCAAATCATGAATCGAGTTCCACCCCACGTGCGGCACTTTCAATGTGGAGTCCGGATCGTCGCCGAGACCGGCCGGAAATCTTCGCACGCGGTTCGGAAAGATGCCGAGACACTCGGTCCCCCCTCCCTCTTCGCTCTCCGCGCACAGGAGCTGCATCCCGAGGCAAATCCCCAGCACGGGACAGGTCAACTCCCGCAAGAGATCGACGAGTCCGCGGGCGCGCAACCGCTCCATAGCGGTCGCCGCCTCGCCGACGCCCGGCAACAGCACGCGTTCCGCCTGCCGGATCCGGGTCGGATCGGAGCTCAACACATAGTCTGCTCCCAAACGCGCCAACGCATTCTCGACCGATCGCAAGTTTCCGGTCTCGTAGTCTATTATCGTTACCATACGCTCTCTTTATTTTACTCTCCTCGCGCCTCAATATCGGGCCTTTTACCCGGCTCCGGGCCGACGCGACTTCGGCACCGGGACGTTGTGCGGCCTCGGATTCCACGGCTTCAGCTGGTCGACGGCTGCCTCGGACAGCTTCGGCGGCTACTTGGCCTTCGACTACGGCCGGGTCTACCCGAATTACCTCCACCACCGTGCAATCGGTCTTCAATTGCGTTGCCTCCAGGAATAGGGAGGTGCCGCTGGGCACTCCAGCCTACTCATGTCTACTCCAATAACGGTCTGCCGGTTCCGGGCCTGCCGGGCGAGAAAACGAATCGCCGACAGCGCAGGCTTTCGATACAAAGCCCAATTCTCGCGTGCCGAGCGGCACCGTCCCGCCGCGGGCGATGGCGGCGGTTCGCGCGATCTTCGATCGAGGTTGCCCATGTTCAGAAACAGGCTTACTGCTATTTTAGCCCCTTTTCTGATCAAAGACAACCATTTCCGCCGGGGGAATTTGTCCTTTCGGGGAAAGTTGGCGTATTCCCTCTAACCCGCTCGAGCCGCGGAGGCTCATCCTTTTTGGTATGCCCCAAAAAGGATGCAAAAAACGCA
>JAIDFC010000160.1 GCA_029054535.1 Rikenella sp.
AATTTGTGTTCTGCCGGCGACCATTTCGTGAGCGCGTCGTCGATCTACGGCTGGACGTTCAATCTGTTCGCCGTAACGATGAAAAAGATGGGGATCGAGGTAACGTTTGTGGACGGGGATGCGCCGGCCGAGGAGATCGCCCGGGCGTTCCGGCCCAACACGAAGGCCTTGTTCGCCGAGACCATCGCGAATCCTGGGCTGAACGTGCTGGACATCGAGAAATTCGCCTCGATCGCTCATGCACATGGCGTGCCGTTGATCGTGGATAACACCTTCCCGACCCCGATCAACTGTCGGCCGTTCGAGTGGGGGGCCGACATCGTGATCCACTCGACGACAAAGTATATGGACGGCCATGCGACCGCCGTGGGCGGAGCTATTGTGGACAGCGGGAATTTCGACTGGGAGGCTCAGGCGGACAAGTTTCCGGGCCTCACGACGCCGGACGAGTCGTACCACGGACTGACCTATACCCGAGCGTTCGGCAAAGGTGCATACATCACCAAAGCGACAGCGCAGCTGATGCGCGACCTGGGGTCGATCCAGTCGCCGCAGAATGCTTTTCTGCTGAATATCGGCCTCGAGACGCTCCATTTGCGGGTAGCGCGCCATTGCGAAAACGCGCTCCAGGTGGCCGAATACCTCGAATCCAGAACTGACAAGGTGGCCTGGGTCAACTATCCGGGGCTGCCGGGCAACAAGTACTACGAGTTGGCGCGGAAGTACATGCCGAACGGAACGTGCGGCGTCGTAACGTTCGGTCTCAAAGGCGGTCGCGAAGAGTCGATCCGTTTCATGGACAGCCTGCGGCTGGGGGCGATCGTAACCCACGTGGCGGATGCCCGGACCTCGGTGCTCCACCCGGCAAGCCATACACACCGGCAGCTGACTGATGAACAGCTGGTTGCGGCGGGAGTGGCGCCGGATCTGATCCGCTTCTCGGTCGGGATCGAGGACCCGACCGACATTATCGAGGATATCGAACAGGCGCTTTAGGTTTTCACGGATACAGCCGGGGGACGGGGGCTCTTTTTCGGCCTCTGTCGACCTCCGGCCGCTGGTTTACAAAAAGAGAACTGTTCCCGCACATAGCTCAAGAACAAACAATCTCTAAGACTAATACGATTAGAATTCGGTTACGATTTTGGCGACCAAAGCACTGAGTCGCGCCGTAGCCCGATTCCCGACCTCGATCACCTCGTCGTGCGAGAGTTTCGCTCCGCCGCCCAAACGGCTCGGATGCCCCGTCAGCACGTTCGTAATCAACGAGAATCCCAGCACCCGCACCCCCTGATGCCGCGCCACGATCACCTCCGGCGTGGTCGACATCCCGACCGCATCGCCCCCGATCGTCCGCAGGTAGCGCACTTCGGCCGGCGTTTCGTAGCTCGGTCCCGTGCCGCCGATATATACCCCCTCGCGCAGCACAGTCCCCTGCTCCTCCGCCACCCGATGCGCCAAGGCGATCAACCTCCGGTCGTACGGTTCGTTCATGTCCGGAAACCGGACTCCCAGCGTCGGATCGTTCGGACCGATCAACGGATTGGGGATCAGGTTGATATGATCTTCGATCACCATGATATCCCCCGCCTCGAACAACGGCGAGAGACCTCCCGCGGCATTCGATACGACGAGGGTCCCGATCCCCAAGCCGCACAAGGCTCGCACCGGCAGCACCACCTCTTCGATCGCATACCCTTCGTAATAATGCACCCGCCCCTCCATGGCCACCACAGGCCGTCCCGCCAGCGTACCGTAAATAAAGCGTCCGCGATGCCCCGCAACCGTCGAGACCGGAAATTCCGGAATCTCGGCATAGTCCAGCGCGGCCTTCACCTCGATCGCCTCGGCCAGCGCTCCCAAGCCCGACCCCAGTACGATCCCGACCTCCGGCCGCGGGCATGCACACTCCTTGCCCTCACCGGAAACCAGCCCCAGCCTATTCCGGATGAAGCATGTTGTATTTTTGATTCTCTCTGACATATTGACTGAGTTGTCGGCGGAAGTCGCACTCGCGGTTTTCGAGAAACTCGACCCGGATGGAGCTGTAATAGAGCCGCCGTTTGATATCGTCGCTGATTTTACGGCTGTTCATGAGCCGCACGGCGTCCTTTTCGGTCATGACGACGGCCGTTTCCGGCGGCAGCATGGCGAGCGCCTCTTCGAGCGCATGGATATCCTTCATTTTGAAGGTGTAGTGGTCGCCGAAGATGAAGGTCCGCATGACGTCGTACCTCTGGCGAAGCTCCTCGACGAATCTGCGGGGGTTGGCAATCCCCGCCATCGCCACGACCGGCGTCCCGCGCTGCAAGGATTGCGGTTGTCCGAACGCCGGATAGAGCGGCACCGGATCCTGCGACACGAAGCGGGTGAAATACAAGCTCTGGTACGGATACAGGTCGAGGTTTTTGTTCATGATCCGGAAGTCGAGCGGTTTCATATCCTCCGGACACTTCGTAACGATCACCATATGAGCGCGCGAAAGCTGCGCCGGCCGATCCCGCAGTCGTCCCAGCGGCAACAGATGGTCTTCGTAGATCGGACAGTTGTAGTCCATCAACACCACGTTGACCCACGGCTCGACGTAGCGATGCTGGAAGGCGTCGTCCAGGATGATGAGGTTCACCTCGGGATGCGCCTCTCGCAGCCGTTCGATCCCCTCGACCCGCCGTTCGCACACCGCCACCGGAATGTGCGGATACTTCAGTTTGATTTGTTTCGGTTCGTCGCCGATCTTTTTGAACGAGCTATTGACCTGTGCCAGCAGGAAGCCTTTGGTCTTCCGCTTATAACCGCGCGAGAGCACCGCCACGCGGAACTCTCCGTCGAGCAGCTCGATGAGCCGTTCGGTGTGAGGCGTTTTGCCGGTCCCTCCGACGGTGATATTCCCCACGCAAATAATCGGAATGTCGAACTCGCGACTCTTGAGCACCCCCCAGTCGAACAACCGGTGGCGGATATCGATCGCCAGACCGTAAAGCCACGAAAGGGGCGCGGCGAGTATTTGTGTCAGCAGTTTCATCGATTCTCTAATGTCGTATTTCGATCCGGCAGGGCATCTCGACTCGGATCCCCCGCTTCATCACCATTTCGCGTACGCGCGCCGCTTCGACGCCCAACTCCCGCCAGTCCGAGTCGCCGCCGATCGCCGCCGTTATCATCCGCCGGACGGTCGTTCCGGAGAGGGTGCCGAACACCGACAGGAACGACGGCGGCTCCGGTTCCGGATACTGGCTCACGGTATAGCTCCGCGGTTCCAATCCGGCATGTTCGGCCGCCAGACGCACCGCGTCGGTCAGGGTCCCCGTCGCATCGGCCAGTCCGTTCTCCACCGCCTGCAGCCCCGTCCAGACGCGCCCGCCGGCCAAAGCGTCGACGCTGTCCGCCGCCAACGACCGCCCCTGCGCCACCACCTCCACGAACCGGGCGTAGACCGTATCCACGCCGTTTTGTATATAGATCCGTTCGGCCGGCGTCAAAGCGCGGAACAGGTTCCCCATATCGGCCGCCGGAGCGGTCCGCACCACGTCGGTCGTCAGCCCCAGATGCTCCCTGGCCCCCTCACCGACATCGAAGGTCAGCCCGAAAACGCCGATCGAACCGGTCAAGGTCGTCGGCGCAGCCACGATATATTCCGCCCCGCAAGCGATATAATACCCTCCCGAAGCGGCCGAATTTCCCATCGAAACGACGACGGGTTTGGTCTGTTGCAAAAGATAAACCTCGCGCCAAACGATCTCGGCCGCCAACGCGCTCCCCCCGGGGCTATTGACCCGCAGCACCACCGCTTTCACATCGTCGTCCATCCGCACCCCGCGCAAGGTCTCCGCCAGCGCATTCCCCACGATCTCCTTGTTCCGGTCCCCCGCATCGACGATATCCCCGTCGGCATACACCACCGCAATCTCATCGGCGGTGGTCGCCATCCGATCATCCGGTCCATCGACCACCGCAGCCTTGTATTCGGTCAAATCGACGATCCTCGGCTCTCCCTCTTCATCCCCGCCGCCGCTCAGTACGGCCAGCTCCTCGCGCATCCGATCACGATACCACAAGCTGTCGACCAGCCCCAGCCGCACGGCATCTCGAGGGGTCCCCACAGCCAACCGCGCCGCATAGCTCATCAAACTGTCCGCCTTGATCTCTCTGCTCCCGGCCACCTCGCCGACGACAAATCCCCACACAGAACCGAGCATCGACTCGATCTGCAGTCGATTCTCGTCGCTCAACGCCTCCCGCACGAACGGCTCGCCGGCCCCTTTGAAGCGCCCGTGCCGAATCAACTCGGCCCGTACCCCGAGCTTATCCAGCAAACCCTTATAAAACAGCACGTTCGAAGCCAATCCCTGCCACGCCAACCCTCCCTGCGGATTGAGGCACACGCGATCCCCCACCGACGCAAGATAATACCCCCCCTGCGAATACACATCGGCATACGAAACCACGAACTTCCCGCTCCGATCCCTGAACTCGGCCAGTGCCTGCCGCAGTTCGTACAAGCTGGAGATCCCCATCGGCACCGCCATCGGAACATCCAGATAAATCCCTTCGATCCGCGGATCTTCGGCCGCCTGTTCGATCGCCCGCAAGGCTTCGTACAAAGTGGTCTGCTCCCGAAAACCCAGCTCGCTATAATCGAACAGATCCAACGCCCTCCCATTGGGCTTGTCGACCAACGGCTGCGATAGGTCGATCCGCAACACACTATGCGGCTCCACTACAACCACCCCTCGTCCCCCGCCGCCCAACACAACGACCAACCCGGTCAACACAACCAAACCCAACACGAAAAATCCAACTCCGCCGACCATCACAGCCAACAGACTCGCCAAAAAACTCTTCCAAAAACTATTCATCTTCGCCCGAACTTCTCGCTATTTTTATAAACCTTCTCTTTTCTGTAACCGGTCGTTAGCGACGTGCTGGTACTGTTCTTTTTGTGAACAAAAAGAACCAAAAAAACTTTCGGGAATGCTTCGCATTCCATGGGCTGCCGTAGTCAAGAGCCTTGTTCCCTTTTTGTTTTGGGTAGGGATTTCTCAATGCGGCGCACTGGGTTATTTGCTCATTATGCGCCGCATTGGAAACCCTACCCACCCAATGGGCCGGAGCATTAGATTGCGGATGCCTAAGGAGTAGCGTAGCTGTTGGAAGTTCTTTGGTGCCGCTTTCTTGAAAGAAAGCGGCAGTTCCGTACAGTAGCCAAACACGGATTGCAAAAAAGAGAACGATTAAAAACAAAAGCACTAATTTGCGCTAAGATAGGATTTTTTCGGGAGAGTATTGTTGGAGCGAGGCTTAAAAGTCGTATCTTGGGGTGTTAATGCAAAAGAAAGTATGGTAAACAAAGTGATTTTGATCGGGAATGTAGGGGGCGATCCTGAGGTACGGGCGTTGGAGACGGGAGTGAAGATGGCCCGGTTGCGGGTGGCGACGGCCGAGCGGATTTACAATTCGGCGACCGGCGAGCGACGCGAGCACACGGAGTGGCACACGGTGGTGGTTTGGCGAGGTCAGGCGGATTTTGCGGAGAAGTATATCCGAAAAGGGAGTCAGGTTTATGTCGAGGGAAAGATTCGGTCTCGGGAGTGGACCGAGGAGTCGACCGGGAATCGGCGTTACGCGATCGAGATACTGGCCGAGGAGATCCGTTTGTTGGGCGGCAGCGGACAGCGGCGGAGCGGGGGAAGCGATGGCGCGAATGATTCGCCCGGCGGACAATCGCAGGATACGACGACGGGGCACCCTTTGCCGAAAGAGGCCGACGACCTGCCGTTCTGATCGTCTGAAAGAGGTTGCGATGCAATGGTGTTTGGACCGGCGAGATACTTATTCGCCTCTCGTCGCCCTCATTCCTGCGACGAGCAGTTCCTCTAAACGCCGCAACCGATCCTGTAATCGCAATAAAAGGCTACAAAGCGTGTCCGGACGAGGTTTCTTCCGCTTTGTACCCCGTGTCTTCGAGCAGCCTGTCGCCTTTGGCCGCCGTCGTGGCCAACAGATCGCACCGCTCGTTTTCGATATTGTTGTTGTGGCCTTTGATCCAGATGAAACGGACGTTGTGGCGTCCGAAAACGCGCAAGAAACGACGCCACAGATCGGCATTTTTCTTCCCGGCGAACCCTTTGCGCATCCAGCCGTAGATCCAGCCTTTCTGCACGGAATCGATGACGTACTTCGAGTCGGAATAGACCGTTACGTCGAGTCCGTCGCGTTTGAGGGCTTCGAGGGCGGTGATAACGGCCAACAACTCCATCCGATTGTTGGTCGTCAGGCGGTATCCTTCGGCGATCTCACGCCGATGGGGACCGGCGAGCAACACGACGCCGAAGCCTCCCGGACCCGGATTGCCGAGCGAGGAACCGTCGGTATAGATCGTTACCTGATTATTCATGCGCAGGGGTTACGATTCGAATATGAATAGGGTATGATTTTTCGGGCCGCAGGAGTCCCATTTGTCCCGAAACGGCTCGTTTTCGACTGCGACTCGATCTTCCGCCGGGCGTCGCACGACGAGGGTACAGAATACATTTCTGCCCGTCGCCCGCCCCGTCTCACCCGACGATCATCGAGACGATCTGGATGCAGATAATCAGCAGCACCATCGCCACCGGATAGACCGTCGCATAGGCGACGCTCACCGCACTGCTGTCCGACATCGAATCCGCCGCCGCCAAGCCCGGCGTGCTGGTCATCCCTCCGGTGAGCGTCCCCAGCAGGTCCAAAGCGCCGATCCGGAAGCAGTAGCGAGCCACCAGCGTCGCCACCACCATCGGCACCAGCGTGATGAAAAAGCCCCCCACAAAGAGCGACCAACCGCTGTTCATGAACGTTTCGACCAATCCCTGCCCCGCCGCCGTGCCGACGTTGGCCAGGAAGAGCAACAGCCCGAGCTGTCGCAACAGCTGGTTGGCCGACCCCGACATGGTCCAAATCACAGGTCCCGTTTTCCCCGCCGCGCTGAGTACGAGCGCCATGAGCAAAACTCCGCCCGTAAGCCCGAACGAGAAAGTGAAGCTGTCCGAGAACGAGAGTGAAATTCGGCCGACAATCGCCCCCAGCGCAATTCCCAACGCAATGGGCAAAAAATCGGTGTCCGAAATCCGTTTCCCGTCATTCCCGATCAGCCGCAAAACCTCTTCCATCGTATCTTTCCGCCCCACGAGGGTAAGTTTGTCGCCGAACTTCAAGGCCAGCGACGGCGACGGCGAAAGATCGATCCCCGCCCGTCGAACCCGCGTAACGATACAGTGGAAATTCTGCTGGAGGTTCAGACTCCCGAGCGTTCGGTTCACCAGCCCCTGGGCCGTAACCAACCCGGTCTGCAACTCGACGTTTTCGCCGAACGGCAACTCGCCCTCGAGCTGTTCGCCCACGAATTGCCGAACCTTTTCGTGTGCCGCCGGCGTTCCGACCACCTTGATCTGGTCGCCCTCCTGCAACACCGTCCGAGCTTTCGGCAAGATGGATTCGTTGCCGCGCAGAATCCGCGAAATCACAGCCCCCGTATGGAGTCTGAGTTTGATATCCTGCAACTCGCGCCCCACGACGAGCGGATTGCTCACCCGATACGCCCTCGGCACGATGTCCGGATAGAGTTCTCGTCGATCGGCATCGAGTTTGGCTTCTTCTTTTCGGAGGTCGATCCTCAGCATCCGAGGCAACAGTTTGACGAACAGAATGACACCGATCACCCCGAACGGATAAGCGATCCCGTACGATATGGCCGCCTGGTTGCCCGTAATCTCCCGCGCTGTGGCCAACCCCGGCGTACTGGTCAACGCCCCGGCCAGCAGCCCCGCCGTATCCGCAGCATTGAATCCGAAGATATATTTCGTGGCCAACGCCACCACCGCTGCCGTCAACACCAACACGGTCGCAACCCCGGCCAATGCTTTGCCCTTGCTTTTGAACGTGCTGAAAAAACCGGGACCCGCCTGAATCCCGATGGCGAAAATAAAGAGCGTCATCCCGAAATTCCCCAGCTCGGCCGGCACCACCACCCCGAAGTGCCCGAACAGCAAAGCCACGAAAATCACGGCCGACACATCGAGCGTAATCCCCTTGATGTTGATCCGCCCCACGATAAAGCCCAGAGCGATAATCACGAACAATACGAACATGGTGGAATTCAAAAGACTTTCGATCATGCGACACTGCTATTTCTCACAAATATAATGCTTTTCTCTCTTCATCATTCCGCAACGTTGTTCTTTGGCTACGCAATCTTTGAGGGTCGGGCAGCACGCAAAAGGCATTAGACGGATTTGTCCGCGCGACGCGAGGTTCCGCGCGGCACTCGAAAGCTGGAGTTTGCTCAGATAGGCTCCGCCGAGCGGCTGACCCGAAAGCAACATTTAAATATTCTTCGAACGTCGCCCACGGAAATCTTCAGCGATCTCCCCATGACGGGCCGAAGCCACCCCAGGCGGAGGCCTGCAACACTCGCTGCGCTCATGTGCGTCTCCGCTGGCTCCGGTCTGTTCTGTTCGAAGACAACCGTTTCCGCCGAGACAATCGCCCTTCGGGGGAAGTTAGCGTATTCCCTCTAACCCGCTCGAGCCGCGGAGGCTCATCCTTTTTGGTATGCCCCAAAAAGGATGCAAAAA
>JAIDFC010000161.1 GCA_029054535.1 Rikenella sp.
TATTCCCGGGATGTTCGACAAGGTGCTCGATATCGAACATTGTCATCTGCAAGCCGAGCCTTCCAACTCGATCCGAATGGCCATTAAACGTTTTGCCGAAGAAAACGGCCTGGCATTTTACAACCTACGTGAACATCAAGGATTTTTGCGGAACATCATTATCCGCACTTCAACTACGGGCGAAACGATGGTTACGGTGGTTTTTGCCGATGACGATCCCAAGCGAAATGCGTTGCTGGATTTTTTAACTAAACAATTCCCCGACATAACATCACTTAATTATATCATCAACAGTAAATTAAATGATTCTATCAATGATTTAGAGACTCATTGTTACAGCGGAAAACCGTACATGGAGGAACGAATGGAGGGATTGACTTTTCGGATCAATCCGAAATCGTTCTACCAGACCAATTCGGAACAGGCATACAACCTCTATAAAGTAGCGCGCGATTTTTCGGAGCTTACGGGGAACGAGGTGGTGTACGACCTTTATACGGGGACGGGGACGATCGCTAACTTCGTGGCCGCGAAAGCCAAGCGGGTAGTGGGAATCGAGTATGTGCCGGAAGCGATCGAGGACGCCAAACAAAACTCGGCTTTGAACGGGATAGACAACACCCTGTTTTTCGCCGGAGACATGAAAGATGTGTTGAACGGCGAGTTTATCGAGCGACACGGCCGGCCGGATGTCATCATTCTCGACCCGCCGCGTGCCGGAATACACGGCGACGTGGCGGCTACGATCTTGGCAGCGGCTCCGGAACGGATCGTGTACGTGAGCTGCAATCCGGCAACGCAGGCGAGGGACCTGGCTATTTTCGACTCGGCTTATCGGGTAACGAAGGTTCAGCCGGTGGATATGTTCCCGCACACGCACCATGTTGAAAATGTAGTTCAGTTGATCCGTCGTTAATTCTTGTTATCGAGGTCTCTATGGAATTACTTCGAACAGAAGACGGTTCGTTGACTTTGCGGCATGAACTCCTCGGAGAGCTCTACCACTCGGACCGAGGGGCTGTCGGCGAGGCGGAGCATGTCTATATCCGTGCCGGATTCGACGCCATACTTAAAAAAGAGAAAGTCTCTGTTTTCGAGGTCGGTTTCGGGACCGGCCTAAACAGTTACTTGACTTACAAACAGGCCCTTGCGACGCATCGATCGGTAGACTATCAGGCGATCGACCTCTATCCGCTGCCGCCGAAGACCGTTGCACAACTCGATTACACGTCGGATCCGGTTTTCAACCGATTACATGCCCTTCCGTGGGACGGAACACCCTATGAACTCGCAGATAATCATCAATTTACGCTCACAAAATACTGCGCCGATCTGCTGACGTTCGATTTTTCAGCTTTGGCGGAGCGGTTCGATGCGGTCTACTTCGACGCTTTCGCACCAGACGTACAACCGGAGTTATGGTCGGAACGAATTATGGCCCAGATGTTTAGCATCTTGCGATCGGGAGGCCTCTTAGTAACCTATTCGGCCAAAGGGACGGTCAAACAAGCGTTGCGGACGGCCGGATTCGAGGTCTGCCGACTGCCGGGGGCGCTGGGAAAAAGGCATATGGTACGAGCAGTTAAACCTGCGCGAAGTAACGATTTAGATCATGAAGGATAATCGATTGATAAAGAGAGCTCTCGAAGCGGCTGAAAAAGCATGGGCACCCTATTCCGGCTTTCGTGTCGGGGCGGCAGTTTTGTTAGAAGATGGGACGGTCGTCTGCGGCAACAATCAGGAGAATCGGGCCTATCCGTTAGGAAGTTGCGCGGAACGAGTGGCGATCAACTATGCTCGGGCGAATTATCCGACACTGCGGATCGTGGCGATCGCCATCGCGTCGCCGGACTCGAAGCCCCCGACCTCGCCGTGCGGCGGCTGTCGCGAGGTGCTCCTCGAAGCGGTCCGAGCCCAACAGGGAGAAGACATTCGAGTGATTATGAGCGACCGTTCCGAAAACGAAATACGCGAGGCGATGGCGACGGATCTCTTGCCGTGGGCCTTCGAATGCGACGGCCGATAATCACACTTCGAACGCAAGCAACTACGGATTATAGATATCGAAATTCCGAAAGTTGAAAATCGCCTGAATCATCTCCCGCATCTGCCGAGCCGCCGTGTGTCGCGGATCCAGCTCCAGAGCCCGGTTGAAATCATTGGCCGCCTTGCCGAAATCGTTGTTCCGATAGTGTAGACACCCTCGCTCGAAGTAATAGTTGGCCTCCTCCGGCGACCGTTCGATCATCGCCGTCCAGTATTCGATCGTTCCATTCATAACGCGTACAGTTTATTGATTCGGATATACTCCGCCACCGCCTCCGGCAGCATCCCGTCGGCCACCGCCCGACCCGTCGTAGCCAGCGCGCTCCGAATCAAGGTCGATTCGCCCTCGAACATCGGCGCCTGTGCCATCTCCGGCGAAGCCATGCCGCCATTACGCGGATAAATCAAAAACCGTACCAAGCGTCGCAACTCTTCCGACCGATGCCAACGTGGCAACTGTTCGGCAATGTCGCTGCCCGCCAAGATCGTAAACCGAACTTCCGGATGTAATTTTTGCAGATATTCAATCGTATGAATGGTATAGGAAGGGTAGGGCAGCCTCCGTTCGACATCGCACGCCTTCAAGCGCGCATCCCCCACCTCGTCCAACGCCAGCCTCACCATCGCCAGCCGATCGTCGAACGGCGCCAGTTCCGCCGGGTTCTTGAACGGATTCTGCGGCGAGACCACCAGCCACACCTCGTCCGCCAACCCCTGTTCCACCACATACCGGGCTACGGCCAGATGCCCCCGGTGGACCGGATTGAACGACCCCATCAGAAGAGCGACCCGCCGTCCGTCCATCACCGGGCCAAAAAATCGCCGACCGCCTGCACCGCCTCCTCATAAGCCGTCTCCAAGTCATCGTTAACAATAACCCGATCGAACCTCGGCGCATATTCAATTTCCTGTTCCGCCTTGCCCAACCTCCGCTCGATCGCCTCCGGCGAGTCGGTTCCCCGCCCCTCGAGCCGCCTGCGAAGCTCCGCCACCGACGGAGGCATAATGAAAATCGAAAGGGCCTGTTCGCCGAACAATTTCTTGATATTCAACGCCCCCACGACATCCACGTCAAACACCACCACATGCCCCCGATCCCAGATCCGTTCGATCTCGGCCCGCAACGTCCCGTAGCAAGTCCCGGCATAAACCTCCTCCCACTCAACGAACTCGCCCGCCTCGACCCGTGTCCGAAACTCCGCGGCATCCATAAAATAGTAGTCCACCCCGTCCCGTTCTTCGCCCCGCGGAGCCCGCGACGTAGCCGAAATGGAAAACTCCAGCTCCGGGAAGCGTCCCAGCAGATGTTTGACGATCGTCGTCTTGCCCGATCCCGACGGCGCCGAGAATATCAATACCTTGCCCATAAGCCCGAAACGTTTTTTACAAGAGGTTGAGTAACTGTTCTTTGATCTTCTCCAACTCGTCTTTCATCCGCACCACGATTTTCTGTATCCCCGCATGGTTGGCCTTCGATCCCGTGGTGTTGATCTCGCGACCGATCTCTTGAGCGATGAAGCCCAGTTTCCGCCCGACACCCTCCGACTCATCGGCCACGGTCCGGAAATAGTCGCAATGTTGCTTGAGCCGCACCTTTTCCTCCGTGATGTCGAACTTTTCGAGGTAGTAGATAATCTCCTGCTCGAAACGGTTGTTATCCACGTGCGCCTGTAAAGCCTTGAGGTTCTCCATCAATCGCGCCCGAACCGTTTCGATCCGTTCCCCCTCGAGCGGCACGATCTGCGCCGCCAACGATTCGATCGTATCGATCCGCTTCAACAAATCGGCCATCAACACCGCCCCCTCCTGCGCCCGAAACCGATTGAGATTTTCGACCGCCTCGTCCACCGCCTCGGTCAAGGCTTTCCACTCCTCCGGAGCGATCGCTACGGTTTCGGTTTGCATCACCTCCGGCAGTCTCAAAACCGTAGTAATCAGCGGTTCCGCCTCATTCGTATCCCCCAACTCCCGCCGAAGTTCGACCAATTGCGCATAATAAGCCTTGAACAACTCCCGATTGATGGTTCCGCCCGCCGTTCTGGCCCCCCCGCCGACCGGCTCGACCGACACGAAGAGGTCCACCTTTCCCCGTCCCAACGCTTTGCCTACCGTCTGACGAATCTCGTACTCCTTCTCGCGATAGATGGAAGGGATACGCGTCGAAAGGTCCAACTGTTTACTGTTCAAACTCTTGATCTCAACGATTATTTTCCGTTGGTCGGTGTGCCTCTCGGCCCGCCCGTAACCGGTCATCGATTTTACCATGCTCCGAAAAGATAAACAGAAAGATAAATATGAGTTATCGAAGAACAAATATAGTACGAAATTGAATAATATTTCCGATATTTGGTTTTCATTTTCACACATCTACCGTATTATCATGAAGAAACACAACTTTTCCGCCGGTCCTTCGATCCTGCCGCGCGTGGCGGTCGAAAACGCCGCACAGGCCGTACTGGATTTGAATGGGATCGGTCTGTCGATACTCGAAATCTCGCACCGGACCAAAGACTTCGAAGAGGTGCTGGACGAAGCCGTCGCACTGTTCCGGGAACTGCTGCACATTCCGGAGGGGTACAGCGTGCTTTTCTTAGGCGGGGGGGCGAGCATGCAGTTCTGCATGGTGCCGTTCAACCTGCTGGAGCGGAAAGCGGGGTACATCAATACGGGAGTGTGGGCGCGCAAGGCACTGAAAGAGGCCAAGCTGTTCGGTGAGGTCGAAACGGTGGCGTCGTCGGAGGACCGGAACTTCTCGTATATTCCGAAAGGGTTCGCGATTCCGGCGGACTTGGACTACCTCCACATCACGACCAACAACACGATCTTCGGGACGGAGTACAAAACGGACCTCGATTCGCCGGTAACGCTGGTGGCGGACATGTCGTCGGACATCCTGTCGCGGCCGGTGGACGTATCGAAGTACGGCCTGATCTACGGCGGGGCGCAGAAAAACCTGGGGCCGGCGGGGGTTACGTTCGTCATCGTGCGCAACGATATACTGGGTAAGGTTTCGCGGGCGATCCCGACCATGCTCGACTACCGGACGCATGTCGAAGGAGGGTCGATGTTCAATACGCCGCCGGTCTTCCCGATCTACGTGGTGCGCGAAACGCTACGGTGGCTCAAGTCGATCGGCGGGGTGCCGGCCATCCAAAAACTGAACGAAGAAAAGGCGGCTTTGCTGTACGACGAAATCGATCGCAACTCGATGTTCACGGGGACGGCAGCACGGGAAGACCGATCGCTGATGAACGTCTGCTTCGTCTACAGCGACGCGCACAAGGACTTGGAGCCGACGGCCTTCCTCGACTTCGCGAAAGAACGGGGCATGGTCGGAGTCAAGGGACATCGACTGGTCGGAGGCTTCCGGGCGTCGCTCTACAACGCCATGCCGAAGGAGAGTGTTCAGGCGCTCGTCGACTGCATGCAAGAGTTTGAAAAACTGTACATTTAATTGATAGCCGATCTTTGGCTACCGTACGGAACCGTTCTTTTTCTGGTTCTCTTTGTTCACAAAGAGAACAGTACCCGCACGTAGTCAATGACAGGGTTCCAAATTAAATGTACGTTAAACAAATGGTTATGAAGATATTAGTAGCAACCGAAAAGCCATTTTCAAAACAGGCGACGGACGGCATTGCGGCTATTGCACGCGAGGGAGGGTTCGAGTGTGTGTTGTTGGAGAAATACGCTTCCGTCGACGAGTTGAAAGCGGCTGTGGCAGATGCCGACGCGCTGATCGTGCGGTCGGACAAGGTTACGGCCGAGGTGATCGATGCGGCACCGCGATTGAAGATCGTGGTGCGGGCCGGGGCAGGGTACGATAACCTCGATCTGACCGCTTGCACGGCGCGGGGGATCGTAGCGATGAACACGCCGGGACAGAACTCGAATGCCGTGGCCGAGTTGGCGATCTCGATGATGATTTTCATGGCCCGAAACCAGTTCACGCCGGGGACGGGACACGAGATCAGCGGAAAACGGCTGGGGATACATGCTTATGGGAATGTGGGGCGGATCGTGGCGCGCTACGGACGGGCGTTGGGGATGGAGGTGATGGCCTACGATCCGTTCATCAGCGACGCGGCGGTTTTCGCTCAGGACGGGGTGCGGATGGCTTCCTCCGTGGCGGAATTGTACGAAAATAGCGATTATCTGTCGCTGCACATCCCGGCCACGGCGGAGACCAAGGGCTCCATTAATTACGACCTCCTGATCTCTATGCCGAAAGGCGCTACGCTGGTCAATACGGCGCGCAAGGAGGTGATCGACGAGGCGGGATTGGCGAAAGCGATGGCAGAACGAACCGATCTCCAGTACATTACCGACATTGCCCCCGATACGGCGGCCGAGTTGGCGGAAAAGTTCGGGAAACGGTTTTTCGCCACACCGAAGAAGATGGGGGCAGAGACGGCCGAGGCCAATGTGAATGCGGGTCTGGCGGCGGCTCGGCAGATCGTTGCGTTTTTCAAGGAGGGGATCACCCGGTTTCAAGTCAATCGATAAAACGCTTACACAATATGGTAAAAATCAAACCGTTCAAAGGGATCCGGCCGCCGGCGACATTGGCCAAGGAGGTGGCATCGCGGCCGTACGACGTACTGAACTCGGCAGAGGCCAAGGCGGAGGCGGGAGAGAAGTCGCTGCTGCATATTATCAAGCCGGAGATCGACTTCGATCCGATCATCGACGAACACACCGAGGCGGCTTATGAGCGTGCCGTAGCCAATTTCAAACGGTGGAAAGAGAACGGGTGGCTGGTGCAAGATGACGAGGAACGCTATTATGTCTATGCCCAGACGATGGAGGGGCGGACACAGTACGGGTTGGTGGCGGCGTGCCATTTTCAGGACTACGTGGACGACAAAATCAAGAAGCACGAGCTGACACGGCCTGACAAGGAGGAGGATCGGATGATCCACGTGCGGAACCAGGCGGCCAATATCGAGCCGGTATTTTTCGCCTATCCGGCACAGGCGGAGATGGATGTCGTTATCGATCGGATCGTTACGGGCAAGGAGCCTGAATACGATTTCGTGGCCGAGGGGGACGGATTCGGGCATCGATTCTGGGTCATCGACGACGCGGACACCATTGCACGAATCACGGAGATTTTCGCCAAGATTCCGGCCCTATACGTGGCGGACGGACACCACCGGACGGCTGCAGCGGCACGGGTGGGGGCGGAGAAAAAGGAGGCTATACTCAAATCCGGAGGGAAATATACCGGCCATGAAGAATTCAACTATTTTCTGGCCGTGATTTTTCCCGACAACCAGCTGAAAATCATCGACTATAATCGGGTGGTTCGGGATTTGAACGGGCTGACGGCAGAGCAACTGCTCGCGGCTTTGGAAGCCGATTTTATCGTAACCGAAAAAGGCAAGGATATTTACCGACCGGCGGAATTGCACGATTTCGCCATGTACTTGGACGGGAAGTGGTACGAGCTCAAGGCCAAACCCGGGACCTACGACGACACGGATCCGATCGGGGTGCTGGATGTTACGGTCCTCTCGAATCTGGTACTGGACAAAATTCTCGGGATCAAAGATTTAAGGACGGACAAGCGGATCGATTTCGTGGGCGGAATTCGAGGGCTGGGCGAATTGCAACGACGAGTGGACAGCGGAGAGATGGCCGTGGCGTTCGCTTTGTATCCGGTGTCGATGCAACAGCTGATCGACATTGCCGATACGGGAAATATCATGCCGCCGAAAACCACGTGGTTCGAGCCGAAATTGCGGTCCGGACTGGTCATTCATTCGCTAGAGGATTGACCGTTTGGAAGTCGGAATAAACGAGATTATAAAAAAGAGAGCGACAGATAGTTACTCTCTTTTTTGCATATTTAGCCACCGTACGAAAATCCAAAATTTTTCCACCTCGCCGCAACATTCGGCGTACATTTGCACGTTAGTATAAGACGAAACACTCCAGAACATACGCCATGGGGAAAATACAAGGAAAAATCGTCGTCGACCTCGAACGCTGCAAGGGGTGCGGCGTCTGTATCGAAGCCTGCCCGACACAGACTATCAGCCTGAGTCCGCAGGTCAATTCCAAAGGGTATAACTACTGTTACATGTCGGCTCCGGACGCCTGTGTCGGATGCGCAGGGTGCGCCGTGGTGTGTCCGGACAGCTGCATCGTCGTTTACCGTCAGAAAAAAGAAGCATAGCACACAAAGATGGAAGATATCAAATTGATGAAAGGGAACGAAGTGTTGGCCTACGCCGCTGTACGGTGCGGAGCCGACGGATACTTCGGATACCCGATCACCCCGCAGTCGGAGGTGCTCGAAACGCTGACCGAGCTGCGACCCTGGGAGACCACCGGGATGGTCGTTTTGCAGGCCGAGAGCGAAGTCGCCGCGATCAACATGGTTTATGGAGGGGCGTCGGTCGGGAAACGCGTGATGACCTCGACGTCGAGTCCGGGGCTCTCCTTGATGTGCGAAGGACTCTCTTATTTGGCGGGGGCGGAACTGCCTTGCGTGGTGATCGACGTGTCGCGCGGAGGGCCGGGCTTGGGAACGATACAGGCGTCGCAGGCCGACTACTTCCAGGTGGTCAAGGGGGGCGGGCATGGAGACTACCGCATGCCGGTGCTGGCGCCCAATTCGGTGCAGGAGATGAACGACTTCGTCGATCTGGCTTTCGAACTCGCTTTCAAGTACCTGAATCCGGCGATGATTCTGGCCGACGGCGTGATCGGACAGATGATGGAGAAAGTACGGCTGAATCCGCAGAAACCCAGACGCACAGAGGAACAAATACGGCGAGAGTGTCCGTGGGCGGCGCTGGGGAAAGGGAGCGGCGCGGCGCAACGCAAGGACAGAAATATCGTAACGTCGTGTTATATCGATCCGGAGACGATGGAGCGGCATAACCATAAGTTGCAGGCGAAATACGAGCGGATGGAGCGCGAGGAGGTGAGGGTCGAGGAGATGGAGACCGCAGATGCGGAGTATATTTTGGTGGCCTACGGGGCATCGTCGCGGATCTGCGCCAAGGTGGTCGAAGATGCGAGGGCCGAGGGGCTGCGTGTGGGGTTGATTCGTCCGATTACCCTGTTTCCGTTCCCGACGGAGACGATCCGACGAGCCGCACGGAACGGGGCGCGGGGATTCTTGTCCGTCGAGCTGAGTATGGGGCAGATGATCGAAGACGTGCGGCTGGCGGTGGGGGATGCGACCATTCCGGTCCGGCATTTCGGACGCACCGGGGGGATTATCCACTCGCCGCGCGAGGTTTTCGCGGCGTTGAAACAATTCATGACCGAAACGGGAGGACGGCAATAAACGACTATGGCAGAGACACCTATATTCCAAGTGGCCGAGACGGACGAGAATCGGGTTTACGGTCGTCCGCGGCTGTTGTTGGACACCACGATGCACTACTGCCCGGGATGTTCGCACGGGACGGTGCATAAACTGGTGGCCGAAGCGATCGACGAGCTGGGGGCAGAAGCGAACGCGATCGGGATTACACCCGTGGGCTGTGCGGCTTTTCTGTACAACTACATCGACATCGACTGGATCCAGGCTTCGCACGGACGCGCGCCGTCGGTGGCGACGGCGGTCAAGCGGCTTTGTCCGGACAAACTCGTCTTTACCTACCAGGGGGACGGGGACTTAGCGGCGATTGGGACGGCAGAGGCGATTCATGCGGCCAATCGGGGGGATAACGTGGCGATTATCTTTATCAACAACGCGATATACGGGATGACCGGCGGGCAGATGGCTCCGACAACGCTGCTGGGGATGAAGACCGCCACAACGCCGATGGGGCGGACCCCGGAACTGAACGGCTATCCGTTCAAGGTAGCCGACACGCTGGCTTTGCTGGACGGCGTAACATACGTTACGCGGCAGAGCGTCAACACCCCGGCCAACGTGCGGCGGGCGAAGAAAGCGATCCGGAAAGCGTTCGAAAACTCGATGAATAACCGCGGATTTTCGTTCGTCGAGATCGTGGCGACTTGCAATTCGGGGTGGAAACTGTCGCCCGTGGCGGCCAATCGGTGGATGGAAGAGAACATGCACGCCGCCTACCCGCTGGGCGATTTGAAAGACACGACCTCTACCGGGGCTGTTGTTGAAAAATAACGACACATTATGAAAGAAGAGATCATTATAGCCGGATTCGGCGGGCAGGGGGTGCTGTCGATGGGGAAAATTTTGGCCTACTCGGGGGTGATGCAGGGGCAGGAGGTGAGCTGGATTCCGTCCTATGGGCCGGAGATGCGGGGAGGGACGGCCAATGTAACGGTGATTCTGAGCGACCGCAAGATCAGTTCGCCGGTGGTACAGGAATTCGATACGGGGATCGTGCTGAACCAACAGTCGTTGGACAAGTTCGAGGACTCGATCAAAGCGGGCGGAACGCTGCTCTACGATCCGAACGGGATTACTCATCCGCCGCACAGGACGGACCTGACGGTCTATACGATCGACGCCGCGATCGAAGCAGCACGGAGCGGAAATGCCAAAGTTTTCAACATGTTCGTCCTCGGGGCTTTCCTGAAGATCAA
Source organism: Rikenella sp. (assembly GCA_029054535.1). Taxonomy (GTDB): domain Bacteria; phylum Bacteroidota; class Bacteroidia; order Bacteroidales; family Rikenellaceae; genus Rikenella. The sequence goes on from JAIDFC010000161.1 coordinate 10,582, forward strand.
ACCGTTGGTAACGATCGAGAATGTGATCGAAGGCCTCAGACATTCGCTGCCGGAGCGGGCGCACAAGATGATACCGGCCAACGAGGCGGCGTTGCGCCGCGGAATGGAGCTGGTGAAGAAAGTCGAATAACGAGTACGACAAAGGGCGGTGATCCTCAGGATTCACCGCCCTTTAAACATTCCAGAACAGCCGAACGATATTTGCGAGAAATATCGATTCGGACACCCCGGATATACACCGCCGCTTCCTCATAACGCTCGATCAATCGGGCATTCACCAAAAACGAGCGATGAGTTCTCAGGAACAACTGCCCCAATTCCCGTTCCCAGTGAGAAATATTCGTTTTATTGCGGTAGGCCCGGCCGTCGTCTGTATGCAGCCAAACCTCGTCGTCATTGGACTCTATATAAGCGATCCGCCCGACCTCTACGGAAATCCGCTTCCGGTCCGAAATAAACTCGACGAAGCGCTTCGCATCAACCTCCGTCTTCCCGATCAAATAGTACTCGATCAGTTTCAACGGTGCCAAATAAACGAACAGCACCAGCCACACGAAAATCGGATTCAGCAAGACGCCGGGCAGGCGGGTCGCAGGCGACTCAAAGAACAAAGCATGGGCGAGCAACAGGATCAGATACTGTGAAAAAAGCACCCCGAACGCAAACCAGACCAGATCGAACAAGCGACGGAACGACAATTGTCGGTAAAAATACTCGACTAACAGCACGCACGGCAAAAACGAAACCGAAACAAACAGTGCTTCGACCAACGAATAGCTGAAACTGACCAGCACCAAACCGACCAATACGATCATTCCGCTCCAATATAGAACTACATACCCGCTTTTCATCTTCAAACGCTTTTCTGATTTTTCTCCCCTAAAATTACCCTTTTCGATCCAAATCCAGCCCTCGCAAGACTAAGAAAGAGATTAAGAAAGGGATTCGGCATCTCCACAACCGGATTCGACCATACCATTCAGTTCGATTATCTCTAACTTTGCCATAGGGAAATCCGGAATCCCCAACCAGTTTAATCACCCTTTAAATTACACAAACCATGATCCATTTATTCATCGAAGGCGGCATGGGCTGGATGTCGCTGCTGACCATCGAACTGATCGCCCTCTTTTTTGCTGCCTGGAAAGCCCCGACCTGGGTTCGGGAGATCGGCGCTATCGCACTCTCCACCGGCATACTCAGCACCTTCATAGGATTATTCAACGTATTCGGCGCCATCGAAATGGCCGGCGAAATCGGCATGGACCTGCTATGCGGCGGCCTGCGACTGGCCATTATTCCGATATGCTACGGGATACTGATCTTCATCGCCTCGCTGGTAATCCGTATCGTCCAGAAACCGAGAATGTAACTCTCCATGTAAGCAAGGGGGGCTATTCGCTCAGAACAGCCCCCTTGCTTATTATTCATTCCGCCGTCAGTCCGAACATCGTCAAAGCAACCGATAGTTTTTGCATCGAAGATGTGCTGTAATCAAATTGAATCAACGCATGAAGATATTCCGGAACGCCTCGCCCGCCTCGTCGAACACATACCGCCACCGCGTCGCGATCCCGATCGCCAAAGCCGCGATCAAGGCATACATCAATTTCTCGTTCAGCGTCGAGCGTTTCCACCACGCTTTCAGTCGTTTCATCATTGTCTTCTATTCCCGGAAAAATTATTGGAACGCCGCGATCCCGACCGCCATCACCGCCATACCGACGATCAATCCCCAAATCGCGACATGGTGTTCCCCGTAGCGATGCGCCGCCGGCAGGAGTTCGTCCAGCGAGATATAGACCATGATCCCGGCAATCACCGCAAAGATATAACCCAACAACATCGGCGTCAGGAACGGCGCAAGGATCAGGTAGCCGACCAACGCCCCCACCGGTTCGGCCAACCCGGAGAGGAACGAGAAGAGAAAAGCCTTCCGCCTGCTCCCCGTGGCATAGTAGACCGGCACCGAGACAGCAATCCCCTCCGGAATATTGTGAATAGCGATCGCCACGGCAATAGCAATCCCCACCTGCGGACTCTGCAAAGCGGCCATAAACGTAGCGATCCCCTCCGGGAAGTTGTGTATCCCGATCACCAACGCCATCATCACCCCCGTCCGCATCATGTGTTTTTTCGGATCCGCGGCCGCCATCCCCTCCCGGCGTCGCATACTCTCGACGCTCCGTATCTCATGCGGATTCTCGACCTCCGGAACGAGCTTGTCGATCAGCGCGATAAAGAGAATCCCGCCGAAAAATGCGATGGCCGTCGCGATCCCTCCCCAGCGCTCTCCGTAATCTTCCCCCAGAATTTCGGTCGCCTGCGGAAAGAGGTCTACGAACGAGATATAAATCATCACGCCGGCCGAAAAACCGAGCGCAAAGGAGAGGAATTTACGGTTGGTCCGCCGCGCGAGCAAAGCGATAAGGCTTCCTATCCCGGTCGAGAGCCCCGCCAGGAGGGTCAACAAGAAAGCATACGTAACATTCTGTTCCATCGGTAACGATTCAAATGATCCTCAGAGAGACTCCGCAAATTCCGTTCCGATTTGCTCGCCGCGACCGTCTGCGACGAACAACTACCGCACCCGGTTCCGGAACTCCACCTCGGCCAATTCCCGATTGGCCTGCGCGATTTTGTCCGCCAGTTCGGCTTTGAATTTCAGCATCCGGGCCTGCAATTCCGGTTCTCCCGTCGCAATGATCTGCACGGCCAGAATCGCCGCATTCTTCGCCCCGTCCAGCGCCACGGTCGCCACCGGAATCCCCGACGGCATCTGCAACATCGACAGAATGCTATCCCACCCGTCGATCGAATTGGAGG
>JAIDFC010000162.1 GCA_029054535.1 Rikenella sp.
TTTATTCTAGGTTCGTCGTCAGCGTCAGATGTGTATTATAGACAGGGGCGATACTGCGTATCGCTATAACATTCTAAAAACAGTCTCTGCCCGCGCGCCTGCGAAATCCATCCGTTTCAACTACCCGTTGAAACGGCGTATTTCGCTCTTTAGGCGACGCGCGCGGGATATTCTCTCCAACAACGCTCTTTACTCGCACGCCTGCCGGATTAATACAGAAAAACTATCCGTTTTTCTGCTTCAATCCGCCTCTTTAGGCGTGGCGCGGTGCCGCTCGGCACTCGAAAACTGGTGTTTGCTCTGCAACATGCAAGAACTGCGCTCCCGCGCGGGGCCGCGTGCCCGCGGCGGGCAATAGGCTGCCGTAGTCAAGAGCGCCAAAACCCGACTAACAGGCTGCGCATCGCTATAACTACCACAAAAAACCAGCAAAAGCCCCTCCAAAATTCAGAACCGCCAGGAAGCCGTAACAAAGAAATTGGCCCCCTGCGCATAGTAGTACTTCGAAGCCAAAGGCCGATAGTCCCCTCCGTAGGTCCGCCGCAAACGCGACGACTCGTAGCCGCTCGTGCGGATGTTGCGGCGGTTCAGCAGGTTGTCGACCCCCGCGTAGAGACCCAAGCGTTGAGAACCCACATAGAAAGTTTTGCCGACGAACAGATCGACCGTCGCTCCGGCCCCCAGGTCCTCCTGCCCGAACGCCACGTCGTAGCCCATCCGCCGAAAAGCCCGTTCCGTCCGCCGGAGCGGCGTCGGAGCGACGTAGTTGGCCGCAAAACCGTTCAGAGAGAGCGAAAAGATCCACGACCGCGGCGTGTACTCCAGCTCCACCGTCCCGATCGCCTGAGGCCCGGTGGCCGTATGAAGACTCCGGTAATAGACCGTTTCCGGATCCGCGACCTCGCCCGTACTCTCGCGCACCTCGATCGCCTCGGGGTTCGACGTGTATCGACCATCCGTCCACGCCCCCGCCGCACGAAGCCACAATTGTCGGCCGAGCTGCACCTCGGCCGAGAATTCGATCCCCAGGTGGCGCGTATCGATGCCCGACATCAGGTAGTTGCAGAAGTAGTAATTCAGATCGTCGTAAAAACGGCGGACCTCCGTGCGGTTTCGGATCGCGGAAGCGAAGGCCCCGAAATACGCTCGAAAGAGCGGTGTACGGTAGTCCAACCTCAACTCGGTTTCGAGCAAGTCCTCGTTCCGGAGATCCGGCACCAACGCATTGCGATACTCCGCCGAGATGAAAGCGTTTTGAGGCGTCGGCACGAGCCGTTGCGCCGTGAAACGAAAACCGGTACGCAACCGGCTGCCGATGTTGTAACCCACTCCGCCCCGCACGAACCACTCGGGACGCCGCACCCAGGCCGACCAGCCGAACGACTCGCGGCTCGGGAAATTCTCCTTGTCGTAGTAGCCGAACCGTCGGTAGGCCGTCATACCGATCGTTCCCGACGCCTCGAAATCCCAGGCCCCACGGCGCGTCGTCCAGCTTCCCCACAGCCGCGGCGCGATCGTCTGCATCGAATACTTATAACCGAACGACTCCCCCTCGACCACCTGCCGATTCGGATAGTGCATATCGTTCTGCGTACCATTTTCGTTATCCTCCGGATCCTCGGCAAAAGAGTCCACATCGAGCCAATAGACACCGCCTAAGAGATCGTCCAACCGTTTGTAATGCAGATTTTCGGCCGCAAAGAGTTCGACTCCGCCCCGAAACGACGTCCGTTCCGAAGGCCTCCACTCGGCGACAGACTGCACGGTCAGTTCGCGATAGTCCCGCACGCGGCTCGCCAAGACATAGTATGCCCGCCCCGTCGGTTCAGCCCGATTGATCCCCACGAGCTTCGCCCAATCGATCTGCCTCACCCGCTCGTCCGTCCGCCAAAGCTCCGCCAGCTCCGTGCACGCCGAATCGGCGGACTGAAAACTCGGCATATATCGGTAATAGTCCGGCCACGGATTCAACGTGTCTCGCCAGTCGATGTCCGAATAGCTGTCGGTGCCGAACCGGCCGGCCACAGTCGTCGTAAGCCGAAACCGCCCATCGAACGAGTTGTATTCGTGGGTCAGCATCGCCACCGGCTGGGGCGACTCGCTCACGCGCGCCGAACGCCGAATATCCCCCCACGATCCCCAGGCCGGATTGTAGAGGTCGTTTCCAGCGAGTTCAAACGCCTCGGCCGTCGAGGCTGCCCGCAACGACCGATAAGCCTCGGTATACCAGGCGGTCAGGGCGATCCGATGTCGCTCGCCGCCGAAACGTTTCGATACCGATCCGAATGTCGTCCAGTCGCCACTCACGACCCCCTCGAACGCCGACCACCGGCCCAGGGACCACCCCGCAAATAAAGAATAAGCCCATCCGTTGCGCTCGTTCTCGCCGGAACCGTAACCCGCCCGCGCACGAAAATTATAGCTCCGGTTGGCCCCCGAAAGAGAGACCCGTCCGCCACGAGTCTGCTGCCACGCGAAGAGCTGTCGCTCTTCGCCCGTGCCGAATGCCGGAAAAGTCCGCTGTTCGGGGTCGTAAACCGACCCTCCCACGGCGGCCAAGCCCCCCGCCGCACCCC
>JAIDFC010000163.1 GCA_029054535.1 Rikenella sp.
ATCCTGCTTTGAGGCCTTTTCGCAACTCGACGAGGATCAACGGGTAACATTTCTGCCTCTCAAACACTTAACCTTATTCCTCTCCATAACCTTACTTTATCCAATTTTCTTCGTACCTTTGCGACCCTTTTTATCTGTGGCTAAACCCGATGACATATAATTACCGACATATTTGGCACGTAGCTTTTCCGATTCTGCTGAGCCTGTTGATGGAGCACCTGATCGGGCTGACCGACACCGCCTTCCTGGGACGACTGGGGGGTCATGCGGCCGAAGTCGCCTTGGGGGCTTCGGCTTTGGGCGGCGTCTATTATATCGCCGTTTTCATGCTGGGGTTCGGGTTCAGCGTCGGGGCGCAGATTCTGATGGCAAGACGAAACGGCGAGGGGCGGTTTCGGGAGATCGGTCCGATCTTTCAACAGAGCGGCCTGTTTCTTCTGTTTTTGGCCGCCTGCGTCTTCACCTTCTCCAAACTCGCGGCACCGCATGTGTTGCGGGGTCTGATCTCGTCCGAAGAGATCTATCGCGCTACGCTGGAGTACTTGGATTGGCGGGTCTACGGCTTTTTCTTCATCTTCCTGGCCGTGATTTTCCGGGCTTACTATGTCGCGATCACGCAGACCAAGATCCTGACGATCAACTCCGTGGTGATGGTATTGAGCAACGTGGTGCTGAACTACGGTCTGATCTTCGGACGTTTCGGGCTGCCGGCCCTGGGGATTGCCGGGGCAGCCATTGCTTCGGCGGTGGCGGAATTGGTTTCGCTCGTGTTTTTCGCGATCTACACCGCGACACGGGTCGACTGGCGGCGATACGGCCTCTTCAACCGCGCGCGGCTCGAAATGAAAGAGCTGCGACATGTGCTGAGCCTCTCGTCGTGGACCATGGTCCAGCAATTCGTCGCCGTCGGGACCTGGTTCATGTTCTTCATAGCCGTCGAACACCTCGGCGAACGGCCGCTGGCCATAACCAATATCGTCCGGAGCGTCTCTTCGCTGCTGTTCATCATCGCCAGCTCGTTCGCCACCACCGGCAGCTCGCTGGTCAGCAACATGATGGGTGCCGAACAGAGCAGGGAAGTGATACCGACCGTCTGGCGGATCGTGCGGATGTGCTATCTGTTGGTTCTGCCGTTAGTGGCGATCGTGATGCTCTTTCCGAGCGGGGTCTTGCGGATCTATACCGACAATCTCGCGTTGATCGACGCCTCGGTACCGGCCTTGCTGGTGATGGCCTCGGCCTACGTGTTGCAGACTCCGGCATTCATCTGGTTCAACAGTGTCTCCGGAACCGGAAACACACGGGCCGCCTTTTCGCTCGAAATGGTCGCGATCGTTACCTATGCCTTGTATGTCTACTTCGTCGTGATCCGGCTGCGGGCCGACGTGGCCTGGTGCTGGACTACGGAACACGTCTACGGACTGGTGATGTTCTCGCTGGCCTACCTCTACATGCGGAAAGCCGACTGGAAGAGCAAGAAAATCTAACGCTCAAAGGTTTCACACCGTAAGAAAAAACCATGAATATTCAATCCGCCACCTTTCGGTGCAGCAGTCAGAAACTCTCGCAGTGTCCGCCGGACGACAGGCACGAATTCGCGTTCATCGGCCGGTCGAACGTCGGTAAATCGTCGCTCATCAACATGCTGACCGGCCGTACGGGGCTGGCCAAGGTCTCCGGAACGCCGGGGAAGACGCGACTCATCAACCACTTCACGATCAACGACGAGTGGTCGTTGGTCGACCTGCCGGGCTACGGATATGCCAAGGTCTCGCGACGGGAGCGGAGCGGATTTTCGTCCCTGATTACAGACTATGTGCTGAACCGCGAACAACTCTACTACCTCTTCGTACTGGTCGACTCGCGCCACGAACCGCAGCGGATCGACCTGGAGTTTATCCGCTTCCTCGGAGAGCACGGCGTTCCGTTCGGGATCGTCTTCACGAAGGTCGACAAGCTTTCGCAGGCTCAACTGAACCGGAATATCGACGCCTACAAAAAACGATTGAGCGAAGAGTGGGAAGAGCTGCCCGGGATGTTCGTCAGCTCGTCGGAGCAGGGTAGGGGACGGGATGAAATTCTGGATTTTATCGAAAATTGTTTAGAGCGGAACTAAAAAAAAACTACCTTTGCGTCCGTCCTGCGGGACGACATCACACACAACCGATTACAACCATGAGCGAACCTCGGAAAATCAAATTCTTCGCTTGCCGGAACTCGCGTTATCTGGCCGAAAAGATTGCTAAACACTATGGGTCGGAACTCGGAAACTCCGTCGTGCTGGAGTTCAGCGACGGCGAGTTTCAGCCGGCTTACGACGAGAGTATTCGCGGATGTACGGTTTTCGTGGTGGGGTCGACGTTTCCGCCAGCCGATAACTTGATGGAGCTGCTGTTGATGGTCGACGCTGCTAAACGGGCTTCGGCCAAGCGGGTGGTAGCCATCATGCCGTACTTCGGCTGGGCGCGGCAAGACCGGAAAGACCGGCCGCGGGTCTCGATCGGGGCAAAATTGGTGGCCAATTTGTTGCATGCGGCGGGGGTCGACCGGATTATGACCATGGACTTGCATGCGGATCAGATTCAGGGGTTCTTCGACGTGCCGGTGGATCACTTGTATGCCAGCGGGGTTTTCGTGCCATATATCAAGAGTTTGGGGATCGATAACCTGACCGTGGCGACGCCGGATATCGGAGGATCGAAGCGGGCGAATGCTTATGCACAGTACCTCGGGGCGCCGATGGTGATTTGCCACAAACATCGCTCGAAACCGAACGTGGTCAGCGAAATGACCGCGATCGGGGAGGTCAAGGGGCGGAACGTCATTCTGTTCGACGACATGATCGACACAGCGGGGACGATTACCAAAGCGGCCGATATGATGAAAAACATGGGGGCCGAGTCGGTGAGGGCGGTGGTTACCCATCCGGTGCTTTCGGGACCGGCGTATGAACGGATCGCGGAAAGTGCTTTGGACCAGATCATTACGACCGATACGATTCCGCTCAAAGAGGGGAAAGATACCTCGAAATTCAAGGTGTTGACCGTGGCGGATATCTTTGCCGATGTGGTCGAACGGGTCTACAATTACAAGGAGATCAGTTCGATGTTCATTTTCTAAGATTTTTTCGGGAATTTTTCACGGATTTTCCTGAACCGATTTTTCCCGCCGACACTCACTTTCGATTTGCCCGCCCCCAATTGGCGAATCGAAAGGTCGGCGGGATTTTTTATATGCTTTTTCCACCTGCAAACGCTTATGGTAGAGGTACTTTATGAAGACAACCACGTGATCGTGGTGAACAAACGCCCCGGCGAACTGGTCCAGCCCGACCCGTCGGGCGATCCGGCGTTGGAAGAGATCGTAAAAGCTTATATCAAAGCAAAATACGAGAAACCGGGAGCGGTTTTTCTGGGGGTCGTGCATCGCATCGAC
>JAIDFC010000164.1 GCA_029054535.1 Rikenella sp.
AGGTGATGCCGATGAACATCTACCCGCTCTATCTCATCAAGGCGGTGATGGCCGGCGACATCGACCGGATGGAAAACCTCGGGATCTATGAAGTGATCGAAGAGGATGTAGCCTTGTGCGAATTTATCGACCCGTCGAAGAACGAGTGGCAGGCCACCCTGGGGCGCGGGATCGAACAGATGATAAAAGAACTCAACTAACGGCACGGTATGATGAAAGGATTACGCAACTATCTGAACAAGATAAAGCCCAAATTCGAAGCGGGCGGAAAGTACGGCCGTTTCGCATCGACGTTCGAGGCGTTCGAGTCGTTCCTCTACACGCCGAACACGGTAACGAAGCAGGGGGCGCACATTCGGGACGCTATGGACCTGAAACGGACCATGACGGTGGTGATTGTGGCGTTGCTGCCGGCATTGCTTTTCGGGATGTTCAACGTCGGGTATCAGCACAATAATGTGGCGTTGGGGCTGACGGAGACTACCGTGATGCAGAACTTCTGGTTCGGTTTTCTCAAGGTGCTGCCGATTATCGTGGTAGCTTATGTCGTGGGCTTGGGGATCGAGTTTATCTTCGCCGAGATCAGGCATGAGGAGGTTAATGAGGGTTTTTTGGTGAGCGGTTTGCTCATTCCGATGATTATGCCGGTGGACTGCCCGCTGTGGATCGTGGCGGTGGCTACGGCCTTTGCGGTGATCGTGGGGAAAGAGATGTTCGGCGGAACCGGGATGAACATCTTCAATCCGGCGCTGTTGGCGCGGGCGTTTATTTTCTTCGCTTATCCTACGGCCATTTCAGGGAACGAAGTGTGGGTTGCGGGGCTGAAGAATGCGTCGGCGCAGGGGATGCCGCTTGTGGACGGCTACTCGGGGGCTACGCCGCTGGGCGATGCCGCTGCTGCGCTGTCGAGCGGGACGGTGCAATCGGCCGATGCGATTCAGTGGAGCATGGGGACCACGCCTATCGACTGGTTCTACGGTTTGATTCCGGGTTCCATTGGCGAGACTTCGACGCTGGCGATTCTGATCGGGGCGTTCATTTTGATTTGGACCGGCGTGGGTTCTTGGCGGATCATGCTCTCGACCGTGGTCGGAGGGTTGGTGATGGGAGGTATTTTCAACCTCGTCGGGGCGAATGTCATGATGACCATTCCAGCATGGTATCACCTGATTATCGGCGGTTTCGCTTTTGGGACGGTGTTTATGGCGACCGATCCGGTAACCGCCGCGCAGACCAATCGCGGGAAATGGATCTACGGCTTTTTGATCGGTGTATTGTGCGTCTTGACGCGCGTGCTGAATCCGGGGTATCCGGAAGGGATGATGCTCGCGATTCTGTTTATGAACGCGATGGTTCCGCTGATCGACCACTATGTGGTGCAGGGGAACGTCAAACGACGCTTGAAACGCGCCAAAGCGAACGCGTAACACGGTGAGCACGGAATCGATCACCTTGACAACAGCCATCGCAGACGCTGCAAGACAAGCCTTTGGCGAGCTGTTCGATACGGTTGCCGCGGGAGAGCACTTCTACTACTGCACGCTGGTAACCACAGACGAAGGACTCGCTCCGGTCGTGTCGGCCTGGTCTCGCGAGGCGTTGGAGCGGGAAGCGCGAGACAATGCCGACGATCCGACATTTGCACAAATGGTGAAATGGTCATATGCCGATTCTCCGTACTGTGCTTTCGGATATGACGAATATTTCGGCGAAGTGGAGCGGCTGTTGGAAGCGCGGCCGACGATGGACGACCTGGAAGACGAGGATTGGGAGGCAGAACTGGAGTTCCGATTGGAGGCGATGACCGAAGCCCTGGCGATTTTGGATCGCGAAGGCCTTTTCAGCCGCAATCAACCTCGACACGAAGTGGTTGTAAACGCAGAACTGATGCCGCCCGATGCTTCGAACGCTGAGCGAGTTTTAAGACTGAACGATTCTACGGCGGCTGTCGAAGATTATCTTCGGGAAGCGGCTGAAAGTGAATAATTAAAAAGAGACCATGAATAAGCAAAGTAATACTTACATCGTAACCTACGCGACCGTTCTGGTCGTTGTGGTTGCGGCCGTGCTCTCGTTTGCGGCCATCGAGCTGCAGCCGAGGCAGGAGGCCAACGCCAAGATCGAAAAGATGGGAGCCATCCTCGGTGCGATCGGGAAAGGGGCCACGGATACGACGGCCGACAAGAACCGGTACATCGAACAAGCTTTCGAGACCTACATTCCGGAAGCCTTCTTCGTCGACTCGCTGGGGAACAAGCTTGCCCGGACGGCGACCAAGGAAGAGGTGCTGAACTCGTTGGGCGACCTTCCGGCGGTTTTTGCGGCACGGATCGCGATGCCGGTTTTCGTCGCCTCGATTCCGACGGGCGAAGGGGATGGTTCCGTGAAGACCGAATACGTCGTGCCGATGACCGGGAAGGGCTTGTGGGGACCGGTTTGGGGGTATGTGGCGCTGAACGCCGATTGCAATACCGTGGAAG
>JAIDFC010000165.1 GCA_029054535.1 Rikenella sp.
CCCTCTCCCCCCACCCCCCCCCCGCCCCCCCCCACCCGGCGAGGTCTCGTGGGCTCGGAGATGTGACTCAGGGAGGAGGGCGGGGGGACGTTGTGGTGGACCGAGTTCAAACCCCATCCGGTTTGGGAGTACAAGAACTATTCGGTGGTGCGGAGTCTGGACCTCACGACCGGGCGGCGGAGGACTTACGGGCGGTGGGAGGCCAATTATTTCGCTACGCCGCTGACGGTTGTCGGAGGGTCGGCCGGCGGCAGGACGACGCGGCGGTTCGTGGCCACCGTGTCGCCGGACAGTCTGGGGGGGAGCGACCTGGTCCTGCACGAGGCGGAGGGGTTTCGAGAGCTCGATCGGCTGCGGCTCGAACAGCTTGCGACGGTGCACGGCCTGGCGTGGGACGACTCGACGCGGACGTTGGTTTTTATCTCTCTGGGCGAGCGGGGGATGCACCTGCGGCGGACCGGAGTTTCGGTCGACGGGCGGTTCACGGCGGTCGAGGATCTGACCGAGCCGTCGATGGTTACCCTCCGCGACCTGCGGGCGGATGGTCGGGGGCGACTCTATTTCAGTTCGATCGAGTCGGGGAAGGACGAGATTCATACTCTCGACCTGACGGCGGCGGGCTGTCCGGAGCGACGGATCACGACCTCGCGGTTCGGGGCGTATGCGCCGGCGGGGGATACCGCGCGGGGCGAGGTATTGTTCACCACTTACACGGCGGCGGGCTACCAGATTGCCCGAACTGCGGCGGATGCTACGCAGGATACGGTGGTCCGGCGGCGGTTGCCGCGAAACCTGCTGAACATTCCGGCGCCGTCGTGGGGGGTGCCGACGATGAGCTCTCTGCCGATGGCGGACACGGCGGCCGAGGTGCGTATGGAACAGTACGGAAAAAAGCTCCGGTGGGTACACGGACCGGTGCGGGACAGTACGCCGTATTATGAAATCCGGAAGTATAATAAGGCGCTCCGGTGGTTCAACGTCCACAGCTGGGCGCCGCTGACGGCCGATATGGAGGACCTGCTCAATGCCGATGAACGGGAGTTGGCATTGGGTTTCGGGGCGAGTCTCTTCTTTCAGAGCGCGATGGGCGACAGCTACGGCTCGGCGACCTACGGGCGGATGCAGGGGGCGGATTGGTTGCAGGCGTCGTGGACCTATGCGGGTTTGCCGGTGCAGCTCACCGGGAAGGTCGAGTACGGGGGCGGTAAACAGGGGATCTACATTCCGGTGGAGGCGTACGATGCGGGGGTACGGGGACCGGCCGACCGGCGGAATTACCTCCATGCGCAGGCGATTCTTTCAGCACCGTTCAACTTCTCCGGCGGAAGCCATCTGCGGCTGTTGCAGCCTTCGTTCTCGGTAACGCACTACAACTCGCTGCTCTACGATCCCGACCGGGAGCGGTTTACGAAGGGGTACCAAATGTACCAGGGGGCGCTTTGGTGGAGCGATAGTCGACGGGCGTCGGTGCGGTGCATCGTGCCGAGGCTGGGGTATGCCGTGCGGGCGTCGGTCATAGGGGCGTTCAACGACCGCTTCGGGATGATCTACAGCCTCTACGGGCGGGGCTACCTGCCGGGGATCTTGCCCAACCACAGCATCACGCTCCGGGCGGCGGGAATGTACCAGACGGCGGCCGAGCTGGGTTTCGGCTACAAACCGCTGGCGCCGCGGGCGGCTTATAACAGCCGGTCGGCCAAGTATTACGGGGCGGCGGCCGTGGACTACACCTTCCCGCTCTGCTATCCGGACGGGGGGATCAACGGAATCGTCTACTTCAAACGAATCTGGCTCAACCTCTTCGGCGATTTCAGCCGGGGGGCCTATTTCGCGGGCGGCGGGACGACGCAGCGGGCGAATGTCTGGTCTTACGGTGGCGATATAGGGGTCGAATTGAATGCTTTAGGTTCTTCTATGCCGGCGACGGTCAAGTTCACGCTGGCGGCGCCGTCGAACGAGAAATTCTATTTCGGTGTGGGGCTCTCTCTCGATTTTTAATCCTTGGATGTACGGTGCGTCGGGGCTTGTGCAGGCTTTTGGGTGAGTTGCGGCGCGCGGCGGCGTTATTTTTTATTGCTGTTTGGTCTGCCGGATGGCTTCGGCAATGCTTTGCATCGCGTTTTTTGTTGTTTTTTCTGTGGTAGTAATAGCGATACGTAGTATCGCCCGCCCAGCGGGGGCACCCGCGGCCCGGCCGGCCCGAGGCCAGTCAATGTCTGTTCGAGCGCGCCACGCCTAAGGAGGGAAATCAAACCGATAAACGGGAGTTTATCGGAAATGATTTCCCCAGGCGCGCGGCCAAACACAGTTTTTTTAGGGGAAAGCCCGTCGCCGGCGGAGTAGCAAGAGAACGAAGTGAACTTGGCGCCCTCCGCGTGGGGCGGCGTCGGGCGCGCGATCTACGATCGCGGTTGGTTGCAAGTTGCGGTTCTGATTTCTTCTGAAATCCACCGGGTCGGACGCCCGGGAGCGGCCGCACC
>JAIDFC010000166.1 GCA_029054535.1 Rikenella sp.
AACCGCCCCCGAATAATTCCCCCGCCGCCGACTTGGAAAATTCAGAGAAAATAGCGAAATTTGCACGCTGTTTATTCACACACAACTGAAACGAAAAACACGATGAAAGTTTGTCAAATCACCGGGAAGAGCGCGCAGATCGGTAACAACGTCTCGCACTCCAACAAGAAAAGCAAACGCCGCTTCAGCCCGAACCTCAAAAGCAAACGGTTCTTTCTCGAAGAAGAAAACCGTTGGGTAACGCTCAAGGTTTCGGCCGCTGCGATGCGTACGATCAACAAAAAAGGACTGGCCGGCGCGCTGAAAAACGCTGCCGCGCTGCCGAAAATTTATTAATCAATCCACTCACCGGACCTCGAGTCTGAAGACAAAACGAAATGGCTAAAAAAGGCAATCGTGTACAGGTGATCCTCGAATGCACCGAACACAAAGAGAGCGGAATGCCGGGGATGTCGCGCTACATCACGACCAAAAACAAAAAGAATACCCCGGACCGGATGGAACGTAAAAAATACAACCCGATTCTCAAACGGGTAACCATCCACCGCGAAATCAAGTAATCTCTCAACCCACACAGGTAAAGAATCATGGCTAAGAAAGTAGTCGCTACGCTCAAAACCGCTGCGAACGGCAAGAACGTAACCAAATGTATCAAAATGGTTAAGTCGGAAAAAACCGGAGCTTATACCTTTAAAACCGAGATCGTTCCGAATGAGGAAGTGAAAGACTTTTTCGCTAAGAAATAAGTTTTTCCGAACTGAAAACGATCGAACCTACGGTTTTACGGGCGAAATCGCATCTTAAGATTCCCCGTTTATCCGTTTTGTGATTCTCTATCGGTTTTCTCTGATCGATTTTGCTGCAAAAGCGACCGAATCACAAAAAAGCGGCCTCTCTTTCTTGAAAAGAGAGGCCGCTTTTTTGTGCTGAACTACTAATCGTACTGTCTCTCTGAAAGCTGTGTTTGACCCCGTTCTCTTTTTGAAGAAAGAGAACGGGGCCCTCCCGTCAGCTAAAGAACGAGTACTCAAAAATACAGGACGATTAATAGTGAAATCCGGCCGGAATTTGGAACAGGAAGTCGAACGGTTTCGTATTCACGAACTTCGCCGTGGCATCTCCGGCATATACCTCGCCGCCGGTTAGCGTCAGTTTCTTGACCGGTGCGCCCGGTTTCAGGTCGGCCTTTCGGAGATCCACCCACAGGATGGCCGGCGCCAGAGTCGTTTCAAAATAGTATACCCGATTTTTCTGGTCGCTCACCGAGCGCCAGCGCGTCGACGAGTTGTTCGGATGGTCCGGCGTCGAGACACCCAGCGGCACCGATACGGCACGCATCACGCTGAATACGGTGGCCACGGCGGTTTTCGGATCGGCGGACTGCTCCACCGCATTGATATAGAAGCTCGCCCGCGCGAAACGGTCCGACGATTTATGGGTTCCCGGCATCATCTCCAGCCCCCCGATCGGCGCCCAATAGTCGCGAATGGCCAGCTGCAGCGGATAGGCCGGCGAATTGGTCAACACTTGGTGTTGCCGACCTTCGTAAATATGAATCTCGCCGTCGATGTATTCGACGATCGCACTGTTTCCGGTGCTGTCCGAGATCGCCATGTGCATGGTCGAAGCCTGGCCGCCCGGCATAGCCGGCGCATGGATCATGAAGCGATCCTCTTTCAGCGTCGCGACAGCCTCCGAAACCGTCGCGAAGTTGTCCAATACGTACTGGCACCAGATACTCATCCCCATCACGGGACGATTATCGTCCTCGCCGGGACGATCATAGCGGCTTTCAGTCAGGTAGAGCAGCTGAGCCACCAGCCCTTTTTCATTCATCCCCTCCGAAGTCCCGATGTCATAGGCCACCGCGACGACGCTGCCGTATCGCGAGGTCCAGGTCAGGCGAGGCGCCTTTTCGTAGCTGACTCGCTCGATCCCCCGAGGCAACAGCCACAGGTTCGTAGGCATCTCCTCCCGCCAATCCATCGTCCGCCCCGTAACGGTCATGTTGTTCGGCCCGAGGTAGACGGCACGCGTACAAGCCTCGGCTTCCGACGGGCCGATGAAAGTGGTGCCTAACACTCCGGCCAAAAGACAGCCCGCCATTTTCAATTTTTCCATAATCCGATCTTTTTAATTTATACAATAGGTTGATTGTCTGGTATTTTTCTCTTTTCGACCATCACTCGGAGCCTCCGAAATCTCAAGACTCCGTGATCTCCCCATATCAGCTCAGAGCCAGCAGCGGCCTGTTCTAATTCCCAAACCGTATTCGTCCGCGCACCTCCTTTTATCCGAGCCGCCGACAGCGGGAAGAGCAACGAGCACCGACGAAGTTGCTCGCCACCGCGCGGGGTGGCGGTGGCTCGCCCGCCCACAGGGCGGGATTT
>JAIDFC010000167.1 GCA_029054535.1 Rikenella sp.
ACCCCGACTTTATTGAGTTCGATTTTGTCGATCGTCGGCGAGTTGATCGGGAAAATACGTTCCACACCGATTCCATCCGAAATCTTGCGTACGGTAAAAGTTTCGGTCGCCCCCGCGCCTCTGCGCTGCAACACCACGCCGCGGAAATTCTGCAACCGTTCCTTGTTCCCTTCCCGGATTTTGATGGTAACGGTGATCGTATCACCCGCCTTGAAATTGGGGACTTCGGCCGTCTCCTGTTTGAACGCCTCCTGGGCGATCGCGATCAGATTGTTCTTCATGTTTGTTTGAACTGAATCTAAAAGGTGTTAAAGTGCGGAATATTACGGTTCCGAACGAGCTGCCGTCGCCGCCGCGCCCGCATCCGACCCGGATGCGCCGCGAGGAACAAACGAGGCCACTGCCCCATTATCCGACGCGCTCGCCGTAAGAGATTCCTACACGAAGCGGGGCAAAAGTAGGGATTTTATCGTAACGAGCCAAATATTTTGCGTAATTTTGTTTCGCGAACCAAGCGAACACATCCTGTCTATGAGAACCACCGACCGCCCCTTGATTTTCGTTACGAACGACGACGGCGTACAGGCCGCCGGCATCGCTGCGCTCATGCGTCTGGCATCGGAATTCGGCGACGTCGTGGTCGTGGCCCCGAACGAGAGCTACTCCGGCATGTCGCACTCGATCACCATGCAACGGCCGCTGTTCGTGAGCTGCGTGAGCAGCGAACCGGGACTCGATGTCTACTCCTGCACGGGGACGCCGGTCGACTGCGTGAAGATCGGATTCGACGAGATCCTGCCCGACCGGGCGCCGGACCTGGTCCTCTCGGGGATCAACCACGGCTCGAACGCCAACGTCAGCGTCATTTACTCCGGAACCATGGGAGCGGCGACGGAGGCCGCCATGTACGGTATCCCGTCCATCGGCTTCTCGCTCACCGACCACTCGCCGGCCGCCGACTTCACGGCCGCCGTACACTACGCCCGCGGGATCATCGAGCACGTCCTGACCCTGCCGGCCGAACAACGAACGGGACTGTGCCTCAATGTCAACATCCCGGACATCCCGCTGAGCGAAATCAAAGGAATCAAAGTGTGTCGCCAAACGCTCGGATGCTGGCGCGAAGAGTTCGTCCACCGAACGGACCCCCAGAATCGAGACTACTACTGGATGTCGGGACGTTTCTACAACGCCGAACCACAGGCCGAAGACTCGGACGAATGGGCTTTACGACACGGCTACGTTGCGATCGTCCCGGTCCAAACGGACCTCACCGACTACCGACGAATCGACCCCTTGCGCAAACTTTTCAATCCATTGAGTTAGATATCCTGTGTTTGGTACAGTACGGAACTGTTCTTTGGGTCCCTTTCTTTCAAGAAAGGGACAGCACCCGGCACGTAACTAAAGAACGGGTATATCAAGTAAAAATAGATTCAAAATGATTACACACGAGACAGAATTTCGCGTACCGTACGGGGATGTGGACCGGATGGGCTTTTTGTATCATTCGCATTACGTGGAGCTTTTCGACATGGGCCGGACGGAGTTGATGCGCAGCGTGGGGTTGTCGAACGCCGAGATCGAGGCCGGTGGCGTGATGCTTCCG
This sequence comes from Rikenella sp., assembly GCA_029054535.1. Lineage (GTDB taxonomy): Bacteria > Bacteroidota > Bacteroidia > Bacteroidales > Rikenellaceae > Rikenella. The sequence goes on from JAIDFC010000167.1 coordinate 1,610, forward strand.
GTGCTCAAAGTGGAGGTCGATTATAAGAATCCGGCTTATTACGACGATCTGTTGACCATCCGGACGACCCTTCGCGAGTTGCCCGGCGTGAAGATCCGATTCGAGTACGAGGTTTTTCGCCCGGGCGGCGAACGGATCACCACCGGATCGGTAACGCTGGCCTTCATGCACGCCGACACGAAGACCGCCTGTCGACCACCGCGCGAACTGATCGAAAAACTCGCCCCGTTTTTCGCCTGACGAGGCATTGATTGTCCGCAAAAAGTATTACCTTTGCTCAAATTTATAAAAAGGTAGCCGTTATGTCGTTCATAGATGAAAAGATCGTCGCCGAAGGGTTGACGTTCGATGATGTTCTGTTGGTTCCCGCTTACTCGGAAGTGCTTCCGCGGGAAGTTTCCGTGGCTTCGCGGTTTTCGCGCCACGTGCCGATCCATACGCCGATCGTTTCGGCGGCCATGGACACCGTAACCGAAGCGGAGTTGGCGATCGCCATCGCCAGACAGGGCGGAATCGGCGTGATTCACAAGAATATGCCCATCGAGGCGCAGGCACACCAAGTGCGGAAGGTGAAACGGGCCGAGAATGGGATGATTTACGACCCGATCACGATCACGGCAGACGAAACGGTGGGGGATGCCAAGGCCTTGATGCACGAAAACAAAATCGGCGGGATACCGGTGATCGACAACGACCGCAAATTGATCGGGATCGTTACCAACCGCGACCTGCGGTTCCAAACCGACGCGACGAAACGGATCAGCGAAGTGATGACCAAAGACGACTTGGTTACGACCCACAGCTCGGACTTGGCCGAAGCGGCGAAAATACTCTTGAACAACAAGATCGAAAAGCTGCCGGTGGTGGACGACGCGGGGAAGTTGGTGGGGTTGTTGACCTATAAGGATATTACGAAAGTCAAGGATAACCCGAACGCGGCGAAGGATGCGAAAGGACGGCTGCGGGTGGCTGCGGGGGTTGGGGTTACCCATGACACGATGGAACGCGTGGCGGCTCTGTACGAGGCGGGGGCGGATGCCATTGTGATCGATACGGCGCACGGACACTCGCGCGGCGTGATCGAGAAACTCAAGGAGGTGAAGGCGAAATATCCGGACCTGGATGTCGTGGTGGGGAATATCGCGACGGCAGAGGCGGCGAAAATGCTGGTCGAAGCGGGAGCCGACGGGGTGAAGGTCGGGATCGGACCGGGATCGATCTGTACGACGCGGATCATTGCCGGGGTCGGGGTGCCGCAGCTCAATGCGGTGTACGACGTGGCGTCGGCGCTCAAAGGAACGGGGGTTCCGGTGATCGCGGACGGTGGGATTCGCTATACGGGGGACGTGGTCAAAGCGATTGCCGCAGGGGCGGATTGCGTGATGGCCGGCTCGATGTTCGCCGGGGTCGAAGAGTCGCCGGGGGAAACCGTGATCTTCAACGGCCGTAAATTCAAAACTTATCGCGGGATGGGATCGCTCGAAGCGATGCAAAAGGGGTCCAAAGACCGTTATTTCCAGGATGCGGAAGACGATGTCAAAAAGCTGGTGCCGGAGGGAATTGCGGCGCGGGTGCCGTACAAGGGGCAGTTGGCGGAGGTCATCTACCAGATCGTCGGCGGGCTGCGTGCGGGGATGGGCTATTGCGGAGCGAAGGACATCGAAGCGCTGAAAGGAGCCAAGTTCGTACGGATCACGGCTTCGGGGATGCAGGAGAGCCATCCGCACGATGTTACCATCACGCGCGAAGCGCCGAACTACAGCAGACAGGACTAATCCGATCTTACTCCGATCGATCTGCCAACGATTATCGATTTTTAATTTTTTTGGGTGTTTCCTCCTTACCCAGGACGGAAACACCTTTTTTCATTTCCACAGATCTCAGCTCCTCTCGCCCTATTCCTGGAGGCAACGCAACTGAAAGCCGTTCGCACGGTAGTAGAGGTAATTCGGGACGATCCGGCTATAACTGAGGTCCAGATAGTAGCAATTGCTGCTACCCGTGAGAATCGTCGACGACCAGCTATACCCGTTGTAACCGACGTTATACAACCTTCCGTGGTACGGGTGGCGGTAGCCCGGAGCCGGGTGTCGCTCCGTCCTCTCTCCCTATTCCTGGAGGCAACGCAACGGAAGACCGTACGCACGGTGGAGATCGCTGGACGGAAAAATCCCGTCGGCGTAGAAAGTCATGCGATGAGCCCCGATATTGCCCGAAGAAATGAACGACGTCCAATTGTACCCGCCGTATCCGACGGCTTGCAATGTTCCAGAATCGTTCTCGCGCCAGCCCGGAGCCGG
>JAIDFC010000168.1 GCA_029054535.1 Rikenella sp.
GCCAAACCCGGCTTGGGAATTAAACGGGTCGGAGCTTGCGAGGCCCGCCGAGCGCCAGCGAGAAATAGCGGGCCTTCGCGGGGCGAAGCTCCGGCCCACCATGGTGAGATTTTGGAGAAATTTTGTTGATGCAAGAGCCAAACCGAAATGAAATTCCCGTGGGCGACGTGCAAAGATTGTTTTGCAACTACCTCCGGGCCGTAGCCAGCGGATCCATTCTGAACTCCAATTTTCCAGTGCCGAGCGGCACCGATCTTTCGCCGGAGGTGGCGTCGGCAGCCATGGGGAGATCTTGGAGGGACGCGGTCGCCGGCCGAGGCGAAACGAACGGTCGATTTTTGAGAAGGGCGCAAAAATGACTATTTTTACCCCTCGGAACCGAATGAAAACCGAGGGCAACTCGTCGGAACGTGTACCCCACGCTCCGAGAGATGCTCGTTAAAACGATACGCTGACCCATGTTTACACCCGAAATTTATACGGCTCGTCGAGCCGCTTTGCGAAAGAAGATCAAGAGCGGCATGATTTTGTTGCCCGGCAACGCGGACGCTTCGGTCAACTATCCGGCCAATGCTTACGATTTTCGACAGGACAGTAATTTTCTTTACTATTTCGGTCTTCGTCAGCCGGGTTTCGTGGGGTTGATCGACGTCGATCGCGACACGGACTGCTTGTATGCCGACGACTGGACGATGGACGACCTGATTTGGATGGGGCCGCAGCCGACCGTACGCGAATTGGCCTCTCGGTCGGGGGTGATGTCGGCCGGGAACTTGCAGGAGTTGGCGGCTACGCTCAACAGTGCGATCAAGAAGGGGCGCAAGATTCATTATGTGCCGCCGTATCGGGGCGAGACCCGGTTGCAACTGGCAGGCTGGTTGGGGTTGGCTGTCGATCGGCTCAAGGATTATGTGTCTCGGGATTTGATTCGGGCGATCGTCTCGATGCGCGAGATCAAACAGCCGGAGGAGATCGCGCAGCTGGAAGAGGTGGCGCAGACCGGTTATCGGATGCACACGGCCGCGATGGCGATGTGTCGCGAGGGGTTGACCGAACGGGACGTGGCGGCCGAGCTGGATCGGATCGCGGCTGCGGGCGGCGGACGGACATCGTTTCGCAGTATTGTATCGCAGCACGGCGAGACGCTCCATAATCTGAGCTACGACGGGCGGTTGGAGAACGGTCGGCTGTTGCTGATCGACGCCGGGGCCGAGAATGCGATGGGGTATGCCAGCGACCATACGCGGACTTTGCCGGTGGGCGGGCGGTTTACGGAGAAACAACGCGAAATTTATGACATCGTGCTGGCGGCGAATGCCCGGGGACAGGAACTGGCTCGGCCGGGGGTTACGTACCAGAGCGTTCACTTGGAGGCGATGCGGGTCATTGCGGAGGGGCTGACGCAGCTCGGATTGATGCGAGGCGATCCGGCCGAAGCGGTGGCGGCGGGTGCTGCGGCGCTCTTCATGCCGCATGGGCTGGGGCACCAGATGGGGCTGGACGTGCACGATATGGAGGGGCTGGGAGAGAAATACGTGGGCTACGACGATGCCACGACGCGAAGCACCCAGTTCGGTCTGGGGGCTTTGCGGATGGGCAAGACGTTGAAAGCCGGACACGTCGTTACGGTCGAACCGGGGATTTATTTCATCCCGGCGTTGATCGAAAAATGGGAACGGGAGCATATTCACTCCTCTTTTATCAACTTCCCGAAACTTCGGTCTTATTTCGATTTCGGAGGGATTCGGCTCGAGGACGATATCCTCATCACGGCGACGGGGAATCGATTGGTGGGCAAGCATCGGCCTCCCATTGCGCCGGCGGAGGTCGAAGCGGCTATGACGCGATAACTTTTACCCATCCTGTTCTTGGGGGGCGGGACGGAACAACCCGTTCTGTCGAAAGAAAGAGATCCCGATAACAGCCTCTCTCCGTTTATCGACGAAAAAACAAGGAAAAGCCTTATGAGCCATAACGATTGGAAGAGTCGTTTGGGGATGGTTTATTCGACCGACCCCGACTTCGAGTATACGACCGAACATTCGGCGGCCGAGCCGGAGACCTTGCCTCCGGCGCGTCAGCGGTTGCGCGTGGCGTTGGACCGGCGGAACCGCGGGGGGAAGCAGGTTACGGTGGTGGCCGATTTCGTCGGATCGGAGAGCGATCTGAAAGAGTTGGGGCGGTTGTTGAAGCAGCGGTGCGGCGTGGGCGGGGCGGTAAAGGAGGGAGAGATTATCATTCAGGGCGATTTTCGGGATAAAATCGTGCAAATTTTGAGCGAGGCAGGGTATAAGGCTCGTAAAATATAACCCATCTCATTGACCTATGACGCGTCATTCGAATCGCACCGTCCGATATTTGGTGGGGCTTCTCCTGCTGATCTTAGCCTTGCCGGAGGGGGTGCAGGCGCAGTTCTATTATAATGGTCGCGGGCCGGCTGGCGTTCGGTGGCGACAGATCAAGAATCCGAACTACAAACTCGTCTTCCCGGATTATTACGCTCCGACAGCGGTAGCGATGGGCAGTTTCCTGGACTCCATCGCGCCGACCATCACGCACGGGTTCACGCGGAGCCCGCAGCGGATTCCGATCATCCTGCATACCGAGAACCTCGCCTCGAACGGCGAAGTGGTGTGGGCGCCGAAGCGGATGGAGTTGATGACCACGGCGCCGGCAGGGGGGGATGTGTATGCCGATCCGTGGCTCAAACAGTTGGCGGTGCACGAGAGTCGGCATGTGGTGCAGCTGTCGGCTTTGCGGAGCGGTTTGACACGCGTGGCGTCGTGGTTGCTCGGCCAGGCCGGGACCAGCGTCGGGATGCTCGTGGTGCCGAAGTGGTTTCTCGAAGGGGATGCCACGCTGGCCGAGACCCAGTATTCGGAGTTCGGACGCGCCTATCAGCCGTTGTTTACGGTGGGGATGCGGGCCTTGTTTGCCGAGGACAGCGCGAACGTCGGCCTGCGGAGCGACCGCTGGATCGCCGGATCTTATCGGCGGTATGTGCCGGGGGTGTACGAGTACGGGTACCAGTTGGTGGCGGCCGGCGAGCGGTATTATGGGGCGCAGATGTGGAGCGGTGCGGTGGAGTATGCCGGGCGATGGCCGATCTTCGTGGTCCCGATGCGGATCTATCTCAAGCGACACTACGGGACGCACTTGAGCGAGCTGAGCGACAGGGCGTTGGGGGATCTGTACGCGCATTGGAAGCCTTACTCGGCGGTGGAGGACAGCTATCGGACCTTGACGGCACCGGCGCGGCGGCGGAGCGGGTTTACGACCTACGGCGATCCGATCGCCACGTCGCTGGGGGTGGTGGCTACGAAGACGGATTACGATACGCCGCCGCGATTCGTGGCGGTCGATACGGCCGCGCATACCGAACGGACGATCCGTTGGATCGCCCAGCCGTCGAGCCGGCCGACTCTCGAGGCGCGGGAGGAGGGCGGGGGGACGTTGTGGTGGACCGAGTTCAAACCCCATCCGGTTTGGGAGTACAAGAACTATTCGGT
>JAIDFC010000169.1 GCA_029054535.1 Rikenella sp.
GATCTGGAGCGGAAGGCGGTCGAGTTGCAGGAGTTGGGGCGGCAGTTGAATGGCGAGGTGGCAGCGCTCGACGGTCGGAAGCGCGAGTTGGCGGGGTTGCAGGAGGAGCATACGGCCGAGGCTCGGCAGTTGGAAGAGGAGCGGGTGCAGTTGCGGAAGACGCAGGACGAGTTGCGGGGGCGGGAAAAGGAGTTGTTGGCTCAGGCCGAGAAGCGGCGCAAACAGGTGGCCGAACTCGAACGGCAGTTGCAACAGGCGGTGAACGACGAGGTGCGTCGGGCGAAGAATAGCAGCGGAAAGGGCGGTGGGGGGCAGACGGTGGCGCAGGGACAGCTGACGGCGCAGTTCGAGGCGCGGAAGGGACAGCTTTTGAGGCCGGTCGAGGGGGTGGTGGTGGATCGTTTCGGGGTGCACAACCATCCGACGCAACAAGGGGTGAAGGTCAATAACAAGGGGGTGAATATAGCGGCGCGGGCGGGGAGCGAGGTGCAGGCGATTTTCGGAGGCGAGGTGCGTAAGGTCTTCTTTTTTCAGGGGTTGGGGATGTCGGTGCTGGTGCGGCACGGGGCTTATCTGACGATTTATGCCAACCTGGAGTCGGTTTTCGTACGCGAAGGTGAGCAGGTGATGGAGGGAACGCCGCTTGGAACGGTGGCTCGGGCGGCTTCGGGACAGCAGGCGACGCTCCATTTCGAGGTCTGGAAAGAGAGTGCGACATTGAATCCGGAGCAGTGGATCCGGCGATAATTTTTTGCAACGGACTATAATTACAGACGATGGCCATTCGATTTCATTCGGAAGATACGAGGTTCGACATCCGGGGCTGTAAACGGGCTGTCGGGACGTGGATGCGGGCTGCTGCTGCGGAGGAGGGATTTTCGTTGGGGGAGGTCGATGTGATTTTTTGCAGCGATCGGTATCTCTTGGAGATCAACCGGCGTTATCTGCAGCACGATTACTACACGGACATCATCACGTTCGACTACAGCGAGGCGGGGTCCCTTTCGGGCGATCTCTTCATCAGCGTCGACACGGTCCGGAATAATGCCGAAGAGTACGGGGTGATGTTCCACGTGGAACTCTTGCGGGTTATCATCCACGGCGTCATGCACTTAGCCGGATACAAAGACAAAACCGATCCCGATGCTGCCAAAATGCGCGAACGCGAAAATCACTACCTAAACAAACGACCCGATGATTTACTCGCTCATATAAAACACGCTTAAATTTATATGCCCCGTTCTTTAGCTACGTTCTGGTACTGTTCTTTTTGTGAACAAAAAGAACCAAAAAAACTTTCGGCGATACTACGTATCGCATGGGCTGCTGTAGTCAAGAGCCTTGGGCCCTTATATTGGGGCCTGGGGGTTCTTTTTGAGCGCGCCCAAAAGGTTTAGCTCGCATTAAGGGCGCGCCTAAAAGAACCCCGGCCCAACACCATGGGCCGGAGCATTAGATTGCGGAGCCTAAGGCATAGCGTATGCTAGCTAAAAGTTTTTGGTGCCGCTTTTTACAAAAAGCGGCAGTTCCGTACAGTAGCCAAATACGGTTGTCTATGAATTGAGCAGGTTTTAGTTAAAGAGGAAGATATGCGATTTGAATACGATATTATAGTGGTTGGGGCCGGTCATGCCGGTTGCGAGGCTGCGGTGGCTGCCGCGAGGATGGGGGTGCAAACGCTGCTGGTTACGATGGATATGGGGAAGGTGGCGCAGATGTCTTGTAATCCGGCGGTCGGCGGGGTGGCTAAGGGGCAGATCGTCCGCGAGATCGACGCTTTGGGAGGGCAGATGGGGGTGGTTACGGACCGCACGACCCTGCAATTCAGGATGCTCAACCGGTCGAAGGGTGCGGCGATGTGGAGTCCGCGAGCGCAGTGCGACAAGTATGCTTTTTCGCAGGAGTGGAGGCGCGTATTGGATGAGACCGAGGGACTTTATCTTTGGCAGGACAGCGTAACGGAACTGCTTCTGGATGAGGAGGATGGGTGTGTTGCAGGGGTGGTTACGCAGCTGGGGGTTCGTTTCGGGGCGCGAAAAGTGATCCTCACGAACGGGACTTTTCTGAATGGTTTGATGCACGTCGGGACGGCGCAAGCGCCGGGAGGACGGGCAGGGGACGGGGCGAGCTACGGTCTTTCGGAACAGCTCGGGCGGTTGGGCTTCGAGGTGGATCGGATGAAGACCGGGACGCCGGCCAGACTGGATGGACGAACGATCGACTTCGAGCGGATCGAGGCGCAGTATGGGGACGAGGAGCCGGAGAAATTCTCCTTTTTGCCCTCCGTTCGGGCGGTGTCGGCGGAACGGCAAATGCCTTGTTATCTGGTCTATACCTCTCTGGCGGTGCACGATACGCTGCGGTCGGGTTTCGACCGTTCGCCGCTCTTCACGGGGGTGATTCGGGGCAAGGGGCCCAGGTATTGTCCGAGCATCGAAGATAAGTTGCGCACGTTCGCCGATAAGGAGGAGCATCAGCTTTTTCTGGAACCGGAGGGACGTTCGACCAACGAATACTACTTGAACGGATTTTCGTCGTCGCTGCCTTGGGAGGTGCAGGTTGAGGCTTTGCAGCGGATCGAAGGACTCGAAAATGTGCAGATCTATCGGCCTGGGTATGCGATCGAGTATGATTATTTTCCGCCGACGCAGCTGTTTCATACGCTCGAGACCAAGCGAGTGTCGGGTTTGTACTTTGCCGGACAGATCAACGGGACGACGGGATACGAGGAGGCGGCGGCGCAGGGGCTGATGGCGGGGATCAATGCTGTATTGGCGTTGCGCGGCGAAGAGGCGTTCGTGCTGGGGCGGGACGAGGCTTATATCGGGGTCTTGATCGACGATTTGGTAACGAAGGGGGTGGACGAGCCGTATCGGATGTTCACGAGTCGGGCGGAGTATCGGATTTTGTTGCGGCAGGATAATGCGGATCGGCGGTTGACGCCGTTGGGGCGACGTGTGGGGTTGGTTTCGGACGAACGGTGGGCGGCTTTCGAGGCTTCGGAGGGGCGGATTGCGGCGGTGGAGCGGTATTTGAACGAAACGACGGCGACGCCGGAGGAGGTGAATGGTTATTTGGCTTCGGTGGGGGAGTCGGTGATCGGTCAGCGGCGGCGTTTGGCGGAGTTGTTGTTGCGGACGGGGGTTTCGTTGG
>JAIDFC010000017.1 GCA_029054535.1 Rikenella sp.
TTCCCCACCCAGACCCCCACCGCATAACGAGGCGTCAGTCCGATCGCCCAGGCATCGCGATTGCCGTAGCTCGTCCCGGTTTTCCAGGCTATCTGTTTCATGGATCCGAACTCCTGCCAGGCCGCCTCCTCCTCGGGACGATTGACCCCGCTCATCGCCCGGAACATGTACCACAAGGCCGCCGGAGAGATCGGACAGACGGCACTTCTCGGGTGCGAACCGCCCTCCGCCGCCGCGTCGCACGCGCCGACCGACAAACCCCGCATGTCGTCCGCCGCGTAATGTCCGATGCGAAGATGCGTCTCCAACGACCGCGCCAGGGCCGCATACACGCCGGTCATCTCCCAGAGCGTCCCCTCGGCTCCGCCGAGGATCAGCGTCGCGCCGTAGTGGTCGGCCGATCGGTCGAAAGTCGTCAGCCCCAGCGACCTCAACAGCCCGAGAAAACGGCTGCCGTTGTAGAGGTTCAGCATCCGGACGATCGGCACGTTGAGCGACCGGGCCACCGCCAGGTCGGCCGGAACGACGCCGTTGAACGTGCGGTTGTAGTTCGACGGCGCGAAACCGGCGATGTTGAGCGGCGTATCGAAAACCAGCGTCCGGGGCAGCATCTGCCCCTCGGAGAGCAACGCCCCGTAGAGAATCGGCTTCAGGAGACTGCCGGTACTTCGCCGCGCCCGAACGAGGTCCACCGAGCGTCCGTCCTCGACCTGGCCTCCCGCATCCTCCGTCGGCGTGATATTGCCCACGTAGGCCAACACCTCGCCCGTCCCGACCTCGGCCACCACGACCGCCGCATTCCGAATCCGATTGGCCGCCAGCGCCTGCGCTCCGTAGCGGTCCACGATCTGTTGAACGCGGTGTTGCAGGGTCCGGTCGAGACTCGACCGCAGAGCCGTTCCCGCCGGGAGCCGGTCCAGCAGACGGGACGCATGCCGGGGCAACGGTTCCGGAGCATCGGGCAACGGTTCGATCAGGGCGGCCCGGTATTCGACGCTGTCGAACGCGCCGACCGTCCACAGTCGACGCAGCAACCGATCGCGTTTATCACGCAGGGCCTCGCGTCCCCGGCCGGGATGGATCAACGCCGGCGAGTTGGGCAAGACGGCGAGCGTAGCCGCCTCGGCCCACGAAAGTTGGTCGGGATCGTGGCCGAAGTATCGCCAGGCGGCCGCCTCCAACCCGACGACGTTCCCGCCGAACGGAGCGTGGGCGGCATAGAGTTCGAGGATCTCCTCTTTCGTATAGCTCCACTCGACCCGGGTAGCGATCGCGGCTTCGTAGATCTTTTCGCCGACGGTCCGCGGCGGATTCCCGCGGCTCAGCCGAACGAGCTGCATCGTCAGGGTCGAAGCGCCGCTGACCACCTCGCCGGCCTGCCAGTTCTGCCGCACCGCCCGTGCCAGAGCCGGCAGCGAAACCCCGCCGTGGCGGTAGAATCGCCGGTCCTCGTACTCGACCACGGCTCGAATGTACTTGTCGGGCAGTTCATGCCGGGGCGGGAATCTCCACTGGCCGTCCGCCGCGACGCGCGCTCTCAGCAACGACCCGTCCCGAGCATACAGCACGGTGGAATACGGAGCCTCGAACAACGGCCGGGGCAACGAAAGCGCATACCCGGCGATCGCAGCGGCTACGCCGCAGACGATCGCCAGCAACCGCCGCCGGCCTCGGACACAGGCAATAAGATATGTCCATAATTTTTTCACCTGCATAACTTTCCTCTTCTCCGCCGCGGCTCTCCACCTGTTCGACTTTCCACCGCCCCTTTTTTACCCGGCTCCGGGCAGCCGCGGATACAGCGACGGAATGTTGTATAGCGTCGGTCGACGCGGATACAATTGGGGGTCGACAAGTTCGTCCGGCACTATCGGCGCCCATTATTTGCACTTCTATTACGGCGGAATTTACCCGAATTACAGCGACTACCGTGCGAACGCTCTTCAGTTGCGTTGCCTCCAGGAATAGGGAGAGCACCCACAGGGTGTTTTGTTGGCCTGCCGGTTGTACCACAGCCCCGACAACAGCCTGCCGGATGAACCGAACCCTCCAACCAGACTGCGTCTCCCAGACAAAGGCCTGCCAGGCGAGAAAGCGAATCGCCGACAGCGCAGGCTTTCGATACAAAGCCCAATTCTCGCGTGCCGAGCGGCACCGTCCCGTCGCGGGCGATGGCGGCGGTTCGCGCGACTCTCTGAGTCGCGATTTCTCAATTCGGCAACAGATCCGGCTCGCGCTTGGCTAGGCAAGAAAACCGCGACCTGAGGGCGCTCGGTTTGCAGCCCTCTCCACGTCGTACACGGAAATCCTCCATGATCTCCCTATGACGGGCCGGAGCTTCGCCACGCGAAGGCCCGCGTTTTCTCGCTGACGCGCGGCGGGCTTCGCAAGCTCCGGCCCTTTTTTGATTCCAAAACGTCTCTGACCGCGCGCCTGCGAAATCATTCTCGATAAACTCTCCGTTTATCGAGTGATTTCGCTACTTAGGCGAGGCGCGCGGGGTATGTGGCACAGACAACCCCAAATAAAGGCCGGCCGCCGTGGCGCGAACGCGTCGGCCGGCCGGGCCCCGCGTGCCCGCGGTGGGCAATAGCTGCCGTAGTCAAAAGCGCAGAAAGCCCCAACAGATACTGCGTATCGCTTAAACCTGCGATGAAAACCTCAATAAAACACGATGCTGCGTTTCGCTTGAGCCATCCGGCCGTAACAAAACAAAGCCCCCCAAACCGATCCGACAACCCAAACCGCCTCAACCGCCCAAACCGTAAAGCAACCAACCCACCAGCCCCGACAAAACGATCAACAAAATCGGATTCACCTTACGGAGTGCCGCGATCAGCACCGCCCCGAAAATCACGAAACTTTTCCAGTCGATAAAATTTTCCGGCGTGAGCAACAGAAGCGCCGCGGCCAGAATCAACCCGACGACCACCGGCCTCAAAGCCCGCATCACCTGCGCCACATAAGGATTATCCTTCATCCTGAGGTAGAAGCGAGCCGCAACGAGCATAAGGACCAACGACGGCGCACACACGCCGAGGGTCGCCAACGCCGAACCCCAGACCGACCCCGTAGCGGTATACCCGATGTAGGTGGCGCTATTGATCGCGATCGGCCCCGGCGTTACCTGCGAGATGGCGATGATGTCGGCGAACTGTGCCGCCGAGAGCCACCCGTGGCGCACCACGACCTCGGTCTGGATGAGCGAGATCATCGCATAACCGCCGCCGAAACCGAAGAGGCCGATTTTCAGAAAAGTCAGAAAGAGTTGAACGTAAAGCATCTTCGTCGATCGGATTTTTTCAGGACCTCCCCTGCCGTTTGGCCCTCCGGTAAGCATAGCCGAGTCCGCCCAGAATCCCGCCGGCCAGACACCACACCGGCGAAAGTCCCAGCCAGATCGCTCCGGCCAACAGGATAAAAACGCCGTACTCCCAGTATTTCAGTCCCCGGGCGAACGAGAAGACCGGCTGCAGAATCAACGCTACGACCGCCGGCCGCATGCCGTCGAAGATGCTCCGAACGGTCGGATTCTCGTTGATTCGCGAGAAAAAGATCGCTACCGCCAGCAGGATGATGAACGATGGTAGCACGGTCCCGAGAAAGGCTGCTACGGCGCCGCGTGTCCGATCGATTTTGTAACCGACCAAAATCGAAACGTTGACCGCCATCGGTCCGGGTGCCGACTGAGCGACGGCCAGCAGGTCGATAAACTCTTCGGATGCGACCCAGCGACGTTTGTCGATCATCTCTTTCTGGATGATCGGGATCATGGCATAGCCTCCGCCGAAGGTGAAGCAGCCTATTTTGAAAAACGAGGCGAACAGAGTGAGTAGTTGTCGGGACATCGAGTAAACGGTTGCGGATCCGTCGACAAAGGTAATGATTCTCCTACTATCCCGCACGGTGGTTTGCAGGAGCCTCCGACGTTGGGATCGGTTTTGGGCGGTTTTTCGGATTTTTTGTGGGTTTTCTTTTCGGGCAGGTTCTGTCCACGTTCGGATGCCAATAAAACGCTCGGAGCTACTGTAGAACAGTAAAAATGTCAACAGTGAAAGCCATCATAGATCTTCCGCCGTCCCGCTCGTCAGAGATCGTCCGAAAAATCCTTATCTTAGCCCCGAAAATCAACACCAACGCCATGCAACAGAATAGCCTTTCCCGCTTTTTCCGACAAGCTCTGCCTCATATCGTCGCCATCTTTCTATTCGCCGCCGTTTCGAGCCTGTTTTTCGCTCCGCAGTACGACGGGAAAGCCTTGCGACAAGGCGACATGGTGATGATGAGCGGCGTTACGAACGATATCCAGCAGCACATCGACCGATACGGCGAACATCCGCAATGGGCCGGACGGAACTTCAGCGGCATGCCCTCGTACCTCATCAACATGAACTACGACGGGCGGTGGGTCAAGCAGGCCGCCGATCACCTCTACTTCCTCGGTCAACCGGCCGCCTGGATCTTCATCGCTATGGCCGGGTTTTACCTGATGCTTCTGATGTTCGGCGTCGACCCGTGGCTCGCGATCGTCGGAGGATTGGGGTATGGACTGTCGTCCTATTTCATCATTATCATCGGTGCCGGACACATCACGAAGATGATGGCTCTGGCGTGGGTGGCGCCGATGGTGGGGAGCGTGTGGTACGCCTATCGGAAACATCGGTGGTTGGGGGCTGCTTTGGCTGGACTCTTTGCTGCCGTCGAGATCTCGACCAGCCATCCTCAGATTACTTACTACTTTCTGTTCGTCATTTTGGCGATGGTTATCAACGAGTTCGTCGTCGCTTATAAGGCGAAAGCGTTGGCCCGATTCGGAAAGACCACCGCGGTGTTGGCCGTGGCGGTTGTGTTGGCCGTGGGGGCGAACTTCATCCAACTCTACTACGTGGCTCAGCATACGCCGGAGACCACCCGCGGGCGAAGCGAACTGACCGAGAGTCATCCGACCGATGCGGCCAACCGGACCGCGGGGCTGGATCGCGATTACATCACCCAGTGGAGCTACGGCAAGATGGAGACGCTCAACCTGTTGGTGCCCAATTTGTATGGCGGGGGAAACGATTTCGCTTCGGACGGCGCGGTGGCCGAAGTGTTGAGAAAATACGACGTGCCGCGGGGCTATGAACGCAATCTGCCTTCGTACTGGGGGGCTCAGCCTTCGACCGCCGGACCGGTCTATCTGGGGGCTTGTCTCGTGTTTTTGGCCGCGTTCGGGATGTTCGTCCTGCGCGGGAGGGAGAAGTGGTGGATCGCGGCGGTCTCGGTGCTGGCGATTTTCCTGGCTTGGGGGCGCAACATGCAGTGGTTTACGGACTTGTTTATCGACTACTTCCCGATGTACAATAAGTTCCGGACCGTGTCGATGATCTTGGTGATCGTCGAATGGAGCGTGCCGTTGCTGGCGGTCTTGGGGCTGGCGCAGCTCTGGAGGCGCGACGGGGCGGACCCGGCGCGACTGTTGCACGGATTGAAGTGGTCGGCGATCGTTGTGGGAGGGCTGACGCTGTTGATCGGACTGTTCGGACCGATGGCGAGCAGTTTTGTCGGCGGGAGCGATGCGGCGATGGGGCTGCCGGAACCGATCGCAGCGGCGATGCAGGAGGAACGGGCGGCGATGATGCGCGGCGATGCGTTCCGGTCGCTGCTGTTCGTTCTTCTGGCGGCGGGGGTGGTGTGGCTCTTCATTCGGAACAAGATCAAACGCGGATGGTTCGTGGCGGCGCTGTGCGGGATCGTGCTCTGCGACCTCTTTCCGGTCGACAAACGGTACGTTTCGGCCGACGATTTCCACCCGAAACGGCAGGCATTGGCTATTCCGATGACCGAGGCCGACCGGCAGATCTTGCAGGACACGACGGACTATCGGGTGGCGAATTTCACGGTCAACCCGTTCGCGGACGCGACTACTTCGTACTACCACCGGTCGGTGGGGGGGTATCATGCGGCGAAGCTCCAGCGTTATCAGGACCTCATCGAACGGCATCTCGCACAGCAGAACATGGCGGTGTACGACATGCTGAACACCAAATACTTCATCGTGCCGGATCGGGAGAACGGCGGCGCACCGGCGGTACAGTTGAATCCGGGAGCGTGCGGAAGTGCTTGGTTCGTGGACTCGATCGCGTGGGTCTCGGGGGCGGACGAGGAGATCGCGGGCCTGACGACGGATTTCGACCCGCACACGACGGCAGTGGTGGATCGACAATTCGCTCCGAAACTGGAGGGACTTGCGCTGGGGGGCGACAGTACGGCGACGATTGAGCTGACGGACTACCGGGTCAACCGACAAATTTATCGCACACACACTTCGCGAGACGCTGTGGCCGTCCTCTCCGAGATTTACTATCCGAAGGGGTGGTTGGCGATCATCGACGGCGAACGGGCAAATGCCAACAGTTTCCGAGCGGACTATGTTCTGCGTGCCATCCGAGTGCCGGCGGGCGACCATACGATCGAGTTTCGTTTCCAGGCCCCGCATTTCGACCTGTTGGCGGAGATCACCCGTGCCTGTTCGGCCATTCTGCTCTTCGGGACGCTGGGACTGCTGATCGGGCAGGGGATTCGTCGGCGGGAGCGTTGATAAACGGGCGACCGGTTCAGTTTGCTTTTTTCACTTTCGCGGCGATTTACCCGGCTCCGGGCGTCCGCGGCAGCGGCGAGGGTGCGTTGTCGCGCGTCGGCCGCGACGGGTACAACTGGTCGTCGTCCGCCTCGGGCAGCAATGGCTACTACCTGGACTTCAATTACAGCCGGATCTATCCAAATTACAGCAGTTACCGCGTGAACGGTCTTCCGTTGCGTTGCCTCCAGGAATAGGGTGAGGACCGAGGTGCCGCGTGCGATGGCGCGGTTCGCGCGACTCTACGAGTCGCTGTTGCCCGATTCGAGTGCCAAGCAGAGCCAGCCCTCCGCAGGGGGAGGGCTGCGGGCCGACCCACTCTGCGAGTCGGCTTTCACGCCGCCATCTTTTCCAGACGACCAACAAAAGATACAAACCCGGAACGAGAAAGAAAATCCGTCGAAAATCATGAACCCCTTGTTTGGAGTAAAAGAAAAATAACTTATCTTTGCACCCGGAAACGCCACAATAGCTCAGTCGGTAGAGCATTTCATTCGTAACGAAAAGGTCGCCAGTTCGAGCCTGGCTTGTGGCTCCGAGGCTCTCGCACACAGGTGTTGCGGGAGCCTTTTGCGTATCTGTCCGTTCTGGTCGGAACCTTTCCGAATCCCCTTCTGTCGGGATCTTATTCAAAAAAATCTCCATAAGCCGATTGTTTATCGTCAACAGAACTCTATATTTGAAGAAAGTTTCGGTTATCTCGAATCGGTAGCCCCGTTGAGACGTTTTGCTGATGTTCGCGCTGCGCGGGGTCGGAGGTGGTTTTTGACCGGTCAAGCAAAACGAAGTTTAACTCCGTTTTCCTCGCGCTACCTCGGCATAGCCCGCTATCGGGCTCTACTCTCGGTACGCTGCTCGGTTTGCCCGCCCACCGCGGGGCCCCGTTGGGGCTTTTGCTGGGGTTCTCTCGGCCTTAGGATATTCCGCGCGCCACGCCTAAGGAGGCGATTCA
>JAIDFC010000170.1 GCA_029054535.1 Rikenella sp.
GGCGCGCTCAAAAAGAATCCCCCAGGCCCCAATTATAAGGACCAAAGGCTCTTGACTACGGCAGCCCATGGAATGCGTAAGCATTCCCGAAAGTTTTTCTGGTTCTCTTTGTTCACAAAGAGAACAGTACCCTCCTGTAACCAATGACGGTTTAAACGGGAAGAGAATGATTAAAAAAGAGTGATACATGGAGACAGTACGAGTGATCAAGATCGGCGGGAACGTGGTGGATCATGCCGAGAAGTTGGAGCGTTTTTTGAGCGATTTCGCGCGGTTGGAGGGTCCGAAAGTGTTGGTGCACGGGGGGGGTAAGATCGCGACGGCGATTTCGCAGGGCTTGGGTATCGAGACCCGTATGATCGAGGGTCGGCGCGTTACCGATGCCGAGACTTTGCGGATTGTAACGATGGTTTATGCCGGTTTGATCAACAAAAATATCGTGGCGGCTTTGCAGGGCGAGGGTTGTAATGCTCTGGGGCTGTGCGGTGCGGACGGCGGGTTGATCCGGTCGCGGAAACGGACTCCGAATCCGGTGGATTACGGTTTCGTGGGCGATCCGACGGATTTCGGCTTGGAGACGGCCGTTACGTTGCTCGAGGGCGGTTTGGTTCCGGTGGTGGCGCCGATCACGTACGACCCTCAGGAACAGGGGGCGTTGCTCAATACGAATGCCGATACGGTAGCCCAGGCGGTGGCGGTGGGGTTGTCGAAGCGGTATGCGGTGGAACTGGTCTACTGTTTCGAGAAAAGGGGCGTTTTGCGGGATGTGAACGACGACGGATCGGTCATCCCGAATATCACGCCGGAGCTTTACGCCCGGCTCAAGGCAGAGGGGATCGTGGCCGACGGGATGTTGCCGAAGCTCGAAAATGCCTTCAAAGCGATCGACGCGGGGGTAAAGCATGTGGTGATTTGTGCGGCGGAACGGTTGACGATGCCGGGATACGGCGGAACGACGCTCGGGAAATAATTCCGCGTTTTTCTTTGTAACCGGTCTCTGCTCTTGTCGTGCTGCTCGGTTGTTTGCAAAGAGAACGGTTCTATGTCGCTAAAAAACAGATGAGAAAGAGTGATGGAATATCGGATTATAGCGTTTGAAGAGGTGAGCTCTACGAATGATTTAGCGATGGCTTGCCCCGAGGAGTATGGCGCCGGGAGCGTGTTGACCGCCCGTCGACAGACCGCCGGTCGGGGCCAGCGCGGGAATCGGTGGGAGAGCGATCCGGGTGTGAATTTGATGTTTTCGTTGGTCTTGGAACCGACCCATGTGTTGGTGGAGGAGCAGTTTCGGATCAGCGAGATGGCGGCTTTGGCGGCGAGCGATGCGGTGCGAGCCTCTACCGGGGGGCGGGTGGCGTGCGGGGTGAAGTGGCCGAACGACCTCTATGTCGGCGACCGGAAGATCGGCGGAATTTTGATCGAACATACGTTGCAGAGCGAGTTTCTGAGTCGTTCGGTGGTCGGGATCGGGATCAACGTGGGGCAGCGGGTGTTCGATCCGTCGTTGCCCAATCCGACCTCGATTGCGAACGAACTTTCTGCGGATTACTTGGCATGTCCGTCGCCGGAGAGAGTGTTGGAGGCTTTTTGCGAGGCTTTCGAGCGGCGGTACGAGCAGGAAGAGGCGGCGTTGCATGCTGATTTTATGGCGCGGTTGTGGCGGGGCGACGGTGGTTTCTATGACTATCGGGATGCGGCTTCGGGTGAGCGGTTTCGGGCGGCGATCTCGGGGGTCGACCGGCGTACGGGCGAACTGACGTTGCGGTTGTCGGAGGCTGACGGCGGGGGCGATGGCCGCTATTGGTTCAAGGAGGTGGAGCCGCTTTTCCGAGCTTTTCGGGCGGCGGATCGGTTTCTCAAAAATTGAAATATTTCATCATGGTCAAAAAGATCGATTTCACTCCTACGGGGGTTTGCAGCAGTCGGATCGAGGTGGAGGTCGAAGAGGGGATCGTGCGTTCGATCCGTTTTACGGGCGGTTGCCACGGGAATACGCAGGGTTTGTCGGCTTTGGCAGTCGGGATGCGGGCGACGGAGGTGGTCGAGCGGCTTCGCGGGACGGACTGCAAGGGGCGCGGGACGTCGTGTCCGGATCAGCTGGCCTTGGCGTTGGCGGAGGCGGTGCGGGGGTCGGCCGAGTAGAGGAGCGGCATTAATTGCGAGCCTTTGAATTTTGCTGTTGCGTGGCCGGAGTCGGTTCTTGAGAATGACATAGCGACGCGCCGCTGCTTATGTCGGGTTTTGGTTGCCGGAAGGCCTGAGTGATACGTAGTATCGCCCGCCCGGCGCGGGTCCCCGTTGGGGCTTTTGCGGTTTTGTGTAGGTTATAGCGATACGTAGTATCGCAAGCCCACCGCGGGCACGCGGCCCCGCGCGGGAGCGCAGTCGAACACGGTTTTGAAGCGCGCCACGCCTTAAGAGCGAAATACGCCGTTTCAATGAGAATTGAAACGGATGAATTTCGCAGGCGCGCGGTCAGAAACTGTTCTTAGAACGGTATAGCGAAACGAAGTTTCGCCCGTCTTGCCGGGGCCACCCGGACGCCGCCCGCGCAGGGCAGTCCGACACGGTTTCTCTTTTGGTAGGTTTCGCGCGCCACGCCTAAAGAGCCGGATTGAGCGGAAAAACGGATGTTTTTCTGCTCAATCCGGCAGGCGCGCGATCAAAAAGAACAGTCGCCCGCCCGCCTAAAAGGGGAATTTCGCTCGTTTTGCGGGAGCAAAACCGAGATGAAATTCCCGCGGGCGACGTGCGGAGAATGTTTCAATGTTGCTTTCGGGTCGGCCGCTCGGCGAAGCCGCAACGAGCACCGCCGAGTTGCGGTGCCAGCCGTGGGGAAGCGGCTGCGCGACTGTGGCGCGGTTTGTTGCGACTCCGAATGAATCGCGGGTAGAGTCGGTTTTTGAATAGATCGGCCCGCAGCCCTCCCCCGGCGGAGGGCTGCGGGCCGAGCGATCTGCGATCGCGGTTTTCTCGCCCGTCAGGCCCGGAACCGGCAGGCTATTATTGGGGGCAGCGTGTGTCGATCTGCACCCGGTAGGCCAACAAAACACCCAGCGGCACTCTCCCTATTCCTGGAGGCAACGCAACTGACGACCGTTCGCACGGCCCGCCGTGGCATTCGGGCTGACCCCGCCGTAGTAGAAGTCCAGGCAGTAGGCACGGTAGCCCACATCAGCGGCCGTAGGAATAGCCGACGACCAGCTGTACCCGCCGACGCCGACGAAATATAACGCACCTCCGACACGCGATCCGGCATCGCGGAAGCCCGGAGCCGGGTAAAACGCTGCCGTTGGGTACGCCAGCCTATCCTGTGGCGATCCTGAGTAAAACGCCCGATGGGCGCGTTCGGCACGCGAAGCGTGTCCGATGAGATATAGATCCGAAAGTATTTTTCGCCGAACTTCAGATGGAACACATGGCAACGCATATCGAGACCGGTTTGGAGGGCGAATCGCTGGCAGCGGCCTATCTGGAGGCACAGGGGTGGGAGATTCTGAGTCGTCGTTGGCGCGATGGAGCGTCCGGCGGCGTGCGGACCGACGTCGACCTGGTGGCCCGATCCGCCGATGGCGTGTACCATTTCGTGGAGGTCAAGACCCGTAGTGGCGATGGACAAGGAGATTATGCGCCCGAGAACGCCGTAGATGCCCGGAAAATCGATCGTATGATCGCCGCTGCAGAGCGTTATATGACCCTCCGGCGACTCGATGGAGAGGTCTCGGTCGATCTGATTGCCATCCTTGTGGGGCGGAGCGGCGACACGTCGCCCGTGATCCGCTACTACCCGAACATCGTCCGTTGAGCCGTGCCGAAGAGCGTTCTTCGTGCCCGAGAGTCGCGTACAATCGCCTAAAAATGTTATCTTTGCCACATCGCCTCGTCGGTAATGCCGAACGGGACCAATCCGAACACGAACATTTAACTCAATTTTCTGTATGAGCGAAAATACGAGACACACGCCCGATATGCTTTTCGAAGTCGGTTGGGAGGTATGCAACAAGATCGGCGGTATTCATACCGTCGTGGGAACCAAGGCTTTGACCGCGATCGAGCGTTTCGGCGACGATCGGTATGTGGTGATCGGCCCCGATCTGACGAGCGAGAGCGAGAACCTCGAGTTCGAGGAGGATCCGAACCTGCTGAAAGCCTGGCGTCAGGCCGTGGCGGCCGAAGGGCTGCGGATCCGTGTCGGTCGGTGGAAGAGCGTCAAGGGGACCCCGGTGGCGATTTTGGTCAATTTTTCGGCCATCATGGGGCGGAAAGACGAGATTCTGGCCAAGCTGTGGGAGGATTATAAAGTCGATTCGATCAGCGGCCAGTGGGATTATGTCGAACCCGTGCTGTTCGGGTACGCCGCCGGCGAGGTGATCGAGAGCTATGTCAGGTACTACAACCAGCCGGGACGGCATGCCGTGGCGCACTTCCACGAGTGGATGACCGCCAGCGGGGGGCTCTACTTGCAAAAGGAGCGGCCGTCGGTGGCGACGGTGTTCACGACCCATGCTACGGTCGTCGGGCGGGCGATTGCCGGGAACGGGCTGCCGCTTTACAGCGGTCTGGAGGGTTTTAATGGGGATGAAATGGCGCGTCAGTTCGGCGTGGTGGCCAAACACTCGATCGAGAAGGCCGCGGCGCATCATATGGATGCTTTTTCGACCGTCAGCGAGATTACCGCTCGGGAGTGCCGGGCGTTGTTGGACGTCGAATCGGTTCAGGTTACGCCGAACGGGTTCGAGGACGGTTTCGTTTGGCAGGGCGAGGAGGCCGAGGCGAAGCGGCGCGAGGGGCGCGACGCGTTGATCCGCGTGGCCGAGGCGACGCTCGGGATCGAGCTGCAGAACGATCCGTTGATCGTCTCGATCGGCGGCCGGTATGAGTTCAAGAACAAGGGGATCGACGAGTTCATCGACTCGTTGGGCGAACTCAATAACAACGACTCTTTGGCTCGGGATATCCTGGCGTACATCATGGTTCCGTGCTGGAACCACGGGGCGCGACGCGATCTGCAGGGGATGTTGGCCGGCGACGCTTCGTGCGGGATGGACTACGCCGGTTCGCTGAACGCGACCCACTACCTGGGCGATCCGGACAACGATCCGGTGGTGAATCATTTGCGGAGCCGCGGGTTGCTGGGGCGGGGGAATCGGGTGCATACGGTTTTCGTGCCTTGCTACCTGAACGGTAACGACGGGATTTTCAACAAGACTTATTACGAGCTGCTGGTGGGGACCGATGTAACGGTCTTCCCTTCGTACTATGAGCCTTGGGGGTATACGCCGCTCGAGAGCATCGCCTTTTCGGTGCCGACCGTTACGACCGACCTGGCCGGCTTCGGTCTTTGGGTCGAACAGTATGCCGGCGGAGGGCATGACGGGGTTCGGGTGGTGCACCGCGACGACACGAACAGTCCGGAGGTGGTGGCCGCGATTGCCGAGACCTTGACGGCTTGTGCGGCGATGGACGACGGGCAGATGCGGGCGCGGCGCGAGTCGGCGCGGGGGATTTCGAAAATAGCATTGTGGACCAATTTGTACGAACATTATATGGACTTATACGATCAGGCGGTAGAAACCGCCGCTCGGCGCACGGCGCGGGCACAGAACGACGGCGGGGAGGTACACGAACAATTGAACTATGTACGGCAACAGCTCGTGCTGGGGAGCCGTCCGAACTGGACCCGGATGATGGTCGAGAGCTCGGTTCCGGAGCGGTTGAGGCCGCTGGAGGAGCTGACCAAAAACTTGTGGTGGTCGTGGTACGATCCGGCGCGTCAGCTTTTCGAGTCGATCGATCCGGAGCTGTGGAACAAAGTGGATCGGAACCCGATCGACCTGCTCGACAAGCTCAACCTCACGCAGTTGAGGGCGTTGGCGGAGAACGGCGAGTTTTTGGCGCGGATGGACGCCGTGTATGCCGAGTTTCGGAAGTATATGGCCGATAAGCCGGATCAGGCGCGGCCGAAGATCGCTTACTTCTCGATGGAGTACGGGTTGCACCATAGTTTGAAGATCTATTCGGGCGGGCTGGGGATCCTGGCGGGGGACTACGTGAAGGAGTCGAGCGACAAGAAAGTGCCGATGACGGCGGTGGGGCTGCTCTATCGGTACGGGTACTTCACGCAGCGTCTCTCGGCCGCGGGCGATCAGGAGGCGAATTATGAGCCGCAGGACTTCTTCAAACTGCCGATCTCTCCGGTGCGGGATGCGCAGGGGAACTGGAAGACCGTGGTGGTGAACTTCCCGGGGCGGAAGGTGGTGGCCAGAATATGGCGGTGTGATGTGGGGCGGACCGAGCTTTACCTGATGGACACCGACCACGACCTCAACTTGCCGGAAGACCGGAGTATTACGCATCATCTTTATGGCGGCGACTGGGAGAACCGGCTCAAGCAGGAGTACCTGCTCGGGATCGGGGGGATCCGGCTTTTGAATACGCTGGGGATTCAGTCCGATATCTACCACTGCAATGAAGGGCATGCGGCTTTCATCGGGCTGGAACGGGTGCACAATTTGATCGCGAAACACGACCTGAGCTTCTCGGAGGCGATGGAGTGCGTGCGGTCGTCGTCGCTCTTCACGACCCACACGCCGGTGCCGGCAGGGCATGACGCCTTTCCTGAGGATATGATCCGGCAGTATATGTCGCACTATCCGGACCGGTTGAAGATCACCTGGGAACAGTTCATCAACCTCGGGAAGACCAACCCGAACGATCCGAACGAGAAATTCTCGATGAGCGTTCTGGCTTCCAATATGTCGCAGGAGGTCAACGGGGTGAGCTGGTTGCACGGCGAGGTCAGCAAGGACCTGCTGCGGAATATCTGGCCGGGGTACTTGCCCTGCGAGCTGCATATCGGCTATGTTACCAACGGGGTACACTTCCCGACCTGGGCGGCTACGAAGCTCAAGGAGATGTATTACAACGCTTTCGGCGAGTCGTTCCGCGCGGGCGACTACTCGAAAGAGAACTGGGACAAGATCTACGGGATCGACGACCGCACGCTGTGGGATGCGCGGCTCTACCTGAAAGAGCGTTTGATGAAGAAGATCCGTACGCGGGTGGCCGATCCGACACAGTTCCGCTTCGACTCGCCGCGGCAGATCGTCCAGATTCAGGAGTCGCTGAAGAACGACGTGCTGACGATCGGTTTCGCGCGGCGGTTCGCGACCTACAAACGGGCGCACCTGCTCTTTACCAACATGGAACGGCTGGAGCAGATCGTGAACCATCCGACGCGGCCGGTGCAGTTCGTCTTTGCGGGTAAGGCGCACCCGGCCGATAAGGCGGGGCAGGATCTTATCAAACGGATCGTCGAAGTGTCGAAGATGCCGCAGTTCCTGGGCAAGGTCATTTTCCTCCAGAACTACGACATGGAGCTGGCGCGGCGGATGGTGCAGGGGGTCGACGTGTGGATGAACACCCCGACGCGGCCGCTGGAGGCTTCGGGGACGAGCGGCGAAAAGGCGGTGATGAACGGCGTATTGCACTTCTCGGTACTCGACGGCTGGTGGGTCGAAGGGTACAAGGAGGGGGCCGGCTGGATGCTCCCGATGGAGAACACGTTCGACGACCCGAGGTACCAGAACGAGATGGACGCCGAGATGATCTACACCACGATCGAAGAGCAGATCGCGCCGTTGTACTACGACCGCGACCAGAGCAACCTGCCGGTTCGTTGGGTGGGGGCGATCAAGAAGTGCATCGCGGATGTGGCGTCGCAGTTCACGACCAACCGCATGATGCAGGACTACGAGGATCGCTATTACTCGAAACTCTTCGCGCGGCATGAACGGATGGTGGCGGACGACTTTGCTCAGGCGCGCGAGATCGCGGCTTGGAAGCGGCGCGTGAGCCGCTCGTGGGACAAGATTCAGGTCTTGGGCTTCAAACAGTACGACGTGGGGCACGGGGCGATTAAATTAGGGGAACACTATAACCTGGAGGTTACGGTGGATGTGGCCGACTTGAAACCGGAAGAGATCGGGGTCGAAGTCCTGGTGGCGGACCAGATCACGGACGGCGATACGAGCAAGGTGAAGCTCCGCAATACGTTCCAGTTCGAGCTGGTCGAGGTCTCGGGGAGCGTGGCGACGTATCGACTCAATTCGACGCCGGAGAATGCGGGTTCTTACGACGTGGCGATCCGGTTGTATGCCAAGAATCCGAACCTGCCGCATCGGATGGATTTCGCCCTCGTGAAGTGGGTATAGGCTTTGTCGTGGTTGCGGGTTTTGTCTTTTCATGGGCTTGGGCTGGCGCGGTTTCTTGTTGAGGTTTCAGCGTTCTTGACTACGGCAGCCCGTTGCCCACCGCGGCCCCGCGTCCGACACGGTTTCTCTGTTGAATAATCCCGCGCGCGATTGCTGGAGTAGGAAATCGTTCAAAAGCGATTCACGCTTTTGA
>JAIDFC010000171.1 GCA_029054535.1 Rikenella sp.
CAGTTATTGCGATCCGAAAGCAGCTTTGGGCAGGTTGAAAAACCGCGACTCAATGAGTCGCGTGTCCGACGCCGCCCGGAGCGGAGGACACCATTCGCAAGGCTCTTGGGTCTCTCCGCCGGCGTCGAACACGGTTAAACGCCCGTCAGGCCCGGAACGGCAGGTTGTTATCGGGGGGCTGCGGTACAACCGGCAGGCCAATAAAATGCCGATGCCGAGCGGCACTCTGCACCCTTCTCAATTCCCGGAGTCAACTGTGCCGCTGGGCACTCCTCGGCCAGACCAGTCTACCCCGACAAACCGACCCGACCGGCCGTTTATCAGGCCTTCCGTCGCTGAATCCTGAGGATGCCGGCGAATCCCGACTTTTTTGCGTATATTTGCTTGTTAACGGTGCGCGGAAACGCCAGCGAGCGAAAAGCGTCGAAATTTGCGCCGCTCGCCGACGTTGCGACGTACGGAAAGGAGAGTTATGGAAAAGCAAACCGGGCAAAACGCTCAGGCCAACGAGGAGACGGGGAAGAAGTATGCCTTGACCCCGTTGATGAAGCAATACTATTCGATCAAGGCGCAGCATCCGGATGCGATTTTGCTGTTCCGAGCCGGGGACTTTTACGAGACTTTCGGTCCGGATGCCATTACGGCCAGCGGGATCCTGGGGATCACGCTGACCAAGCGGGCCAACGGGTCGGCGGCGAGTGTCGAACTGGCCGGGTTTCCACACCATGCGCTGGATGTTTATCTGCCTAAGCTCGTGCGGGCGGGGCAACGCGTGGCCGTTTGCGAGCAGCTCGAGGATCCCAAGCAGGCGAAAGGGATCGTGAAACGCGGGGTTACCGAGCTCGTTACGCCCGGGATCACGTTCGACGATAACATCCTCGACCATAAGGAGAATACCTACCTGGCGGCCGTCTCGCTGGGGCAGAAGGGGCGGGCCGGAGCGGCTTTTATCGATATCTCGACCGGCGAGTTTTATGCCGCGGAGGGGGGGCTGGACTATATCGACAAGCTGTTGGCCAACCTGATGCCCAAAGAGGTGATCTTTCGGAAAGGAGACGAAAGCGAATTCAAACGTGCGTTCGGCGATCGGTATTATACGTATAAACTGGACGAGTGGGCGTTCAACTACGAGAGCAATCGCGAGAAGCTGCTCAAACAGTTCGACACCACCTCGCTCAAGGGGTTCGGGATCGACCTCTTGCCGCTGGCGGTGAGTGCGGCGGGGGCGGTGATCTATTACCTGGAATATACGGAGCATAAGGATCTGAGCCATGTGCGGGGGATTGCCCGGTTGGACCAGGATCGGTACGTGTGGATCGACCGCTTCTCGATCCGGAACCTGGAGCTGTTCCACTCGCTGAGCGAGAACGGGACCTCGCTGACCGATGTCGTGGACCAGACCTTGTCGCCGATGGGGGCCAGACTGTTGCGGCGGTGGATCTCGCTGCCGCTCAAGGAGAAAGAGACGATCGATGCCCGGCTGGAGGTGGTGGGGCACCTGATGCGGGATGTCAAGCTGCGGGACGCCTTGATGGTCGAGCTGGAGGCGATGGGGGATCTGGAACGGATCGTCTCGAAGATCGCCGTGGGGCGGGTCAATCCGCGGGAGCTGGTGCAGCTGGCCAAGGGGCTGGCGGCGGCGGAGCGGATCCGCGCGTTGTGCGCCGAGAGTCCGAATGCCGAGCTGAGGCGGTTCGCCGAACGGTTCGCCGACTGCGCGGCCTCTCGGGAGGCGGTCGAGAGGACCGTTTTGGCCGAACCGGCCTTGATTCCGGGGCGGGGGCCTGTTATTGCTTATGGGGTGAATGAGGAGCTGGACCAGTTGCGCGACATTGCGACGGGGGGGAAGGATTACCTGCTGGCGTTGCAGCAGCGCGAGAGCGAGGCCATCGGTATTCCGCTCAAGATCAGTTACAACAACGTTTTCGGCTACTATATCGAAGTGCGGAACGCCCATCGGGACAAGGTGCCGGAGACGTGGATTCGGAAACAGACCTTAGTCAATGCCGAACGGTATATTACCGAAGAGCTCAAGGAGTACGAAGAGAAGATTCTCGGAGCCGAAGATCGGATCAATGCGATCGAGGTGCGGCTCTATACGGAGCTGGTGGACTCGCTGCAGCCTTCGGTGGCGGGGATTCAGGGCAATGCGCTGGCGGTGGCGGAGCTGGACTGTTTGCAGTCGTTCGCGCACTTGGCGATCGAACACAACTACTGTCGGCCGGAGATTACGGAGGACGACGTACTCGAAATCAAGGACGGACGGCATCCGGTGATCGAACAGCGGTTGCCGATCGGCGAACCGTATATTCCGAACGACCTCTATCTGGATACTTCGACGCAGCAGATCATCATCATCACGGGGCCGAATATGGCGGGGAAATCGGCGCTGCTCAGACAAACGGCGCTCATCGTATTGTTGGCGCAGATCGGATGCTTCGTGCCGGCTTCGTCGGCGCGGATCGGGCTGGTGGACCGGATCTTCACGCGGGTCGGGGCGTCGGACAACATCTCGCAGGGCGAGTCGACCTTCATGGTCGAGATGCTGGAGTCGGCCAACATCCTGAACAACATCTCGGGGCGGAGCTTGGTGCTGCTGGACGAGATCGGGCGGGGGACGAGTACCTACGACGGGATCTCGATCGCCTGGGCGATGGTTGAGTACCTCCACGAGCATCCGGCGGGCAAGGCGAAGACGCTCTTCGCGACCCACTATCACGAACTGAACGAGATGGAGGCGCGGTTCGAGCGGATCCGGAATTTCAACGTCCAGGTGCGGGAGGTGGACCGGCGGGTTATTTTCCTGCGGAAGCTGGTGCCGGGCGGGACGGAGCATTCGTTCGGGATCCACGTGGCGAAGATGGCGGGCATGCCGCCGCGGGTGATCGACCGGGCGAAGGCGGTCCTCGAGGATCTCGAACGGCAGCGGAGAAACGGCTCGGCGGTGGCCGACACGCCGGACGTGTCGGGGATTGCGACGGAGGCTGTCTCGTCTTCGGCTCCTGCGGGAGGGGCTGCAGCGGCGGGCGGCGGGGAGTCGATGCAGCTGAGCTTCTTCCAGCTCGACGATCCGGTACTCAAGGAGATTCGCGACCAGATTCGGGGGTTGGATATCAATGCGCTCACGCCGATCGAGGCGCTCAACAAGCTGAACGAAATCAAAAAGTTGTCGGGACTTTAGGTCGGTTTGGTGGCGGAATCGATTTCTCCGTCGGGGCTTGGGAGAAGTTGCATCGCAGTGCTTTTGCCCGGCGGTTTTTGTCTGTTTTTTATTGAAGCGCTCTTGACTACGGCAGCCCCTTGCCCACCGCGTTTTTGTGGATTTTCAGTGCAGGTTATAGCGAAGCGCAGGCTGTTTTGTTGAGGCTTTGTTTGGTTGCGGCCGGATGGCCCCAGCGATGCGAAGCATTGCAAGCCCACCGCGGGCACGCGGGGCC
>JAIDFC010000172.1 GCA_029054535.1 Rikenella sp.
GCTCGTTGCGGCTTCGCCGAGCGGCTGACCCGAATGCAACGTTTAAATATTCTCCGAACGTCGCCCGCGGGAATTTCATAAAGATTTCGCCATTAGCGAAACTTTTGAAATTCCTTCTTAGGCGGGCGGGCGACGGAAAACCGTGTCAGACTGTCCTCAGGCCGGGCAGGCCCCGCGTGCCCGCGGTGGGCAATAGACTGCCGTAGTCAAAAGCACAGAAAGCCCAACAAAAGATGCTGCGCTTCGCTTGACCGTTCTAAAAACAGGCTCGGACCGCGCGCGCTGGCGAAATTCATCCGTTTCAACTACCCGTTAAAACGGCGTATTTCGCTTCTTAGGCATGGCGCGCGGGGTCTGCTCACAGAAAAGCCGTGTCTGTCCGCGCGCTGGCGGAAATCTTGTTCAAACAACTCTCGTTGTTTGAACGATTTCCTACCCCAGCAGTCGCGCGCGGGTTCTTTTCAATAGAGAAACCGTCTCTGACTGCCCTCAAGCCGGGCAGGCTTCGCGTGCCCGCGGCGGGCGAGAGGCTGCCGTAGTCAAATGCACAGGAAACCACAACAAAAGAAGCGGCGCTTCGCTCGGGTCATCCGACAGACCAAATAACTCCTCCACACCACACCGACATTCCCGCCCTGAACTCCACAAAAAAACCGGCCGGAACCTGCCGAAAACGGCAAAACTCCGACCGGACACGCAAACCTCTCTCTTAAAATAATCTACCGTCCCAGCGTCTGATAGCTGACAATCCGCCCGTCCGGATAGATCCCGTCGATCGACTGCACCTTATCCGTAATCCGGTTCAGATCGCTCACCGTCGTGATCGGCAGATCGTTGATCGACGTAATAATAAACCCGCGTTGAACACGCGATTTGGCCAACAATCCGCCCGCCTTGAGATCGACCACCTGAATCCCGCCCCGGATCCGAAGCTCCTTTTTCAGTTTGTCGCTCACCTCGCGGAACGTCGCCCCGAGCTCTTCCACCAGATTCACATCGTCCTTCTTGACCAGCTCCGTTTTCCCGGCCCGGTTGCGAAGCGTGATGTCGAACGTCTTGACCGCTCCGTTTCGCCGTACCGTAACCCGAATCTTGTCGTTCGGCCGGAACTTGGCGATCGTCTCCTGGACATCGGCCGTCGAGTTCATCACCTTGTCGTTAATATGCGTCAACACATCGCCAGGCTTGATCCCCGCCGCCTCGGCCGCACCGTCGGCCGACACTTCGGCGATATACATCCCGCCGGCCTCTTTAATACCTTTCTCTTCGCCGAACCGTTCGATCCACTCCGGCGTAACGGCCTGAAACGAGATGCCGAGCATCGCCCGCTGCACCACCCCGTATTCCCGCAAGTCGGTAACCACCTTCCGCACAATAGACGAAGGTACGGCGAACGAATATCCTGTATAAGCTCCCGTCGGCGATTTGATGACGGTGTTGATCCCAATCAGCTTCCCGTCGGTCGTAATCAGCGCGCCGCCGCTATTCCCCGGATTGACCGCCGCATCGGTCTGGATGAAAGATTCGATCCCCATCTGCGCCGGCAGCACGCCGAGACTCCGCCCCTTAGCACTCACAATCCCGGCCGTTACGGTCGAAGTCAGCCCGTACGGATTCCCGATCGCCAATACCCACTCGCCGAGCCGTAACTCTTCCGAGTTGCCGAACGGCATGGTTTTGAGGTCTTTGGCATCGATCTTCAGCAACGCGATATCGGTCGACGGGTCGGTCCCCACCAGCGTCGCTTTGTGGATCGTCCCGTCGTGCAGCGTTACGATCAACTCGTCGGCCCCTTCGACCACGTGGTTGTTCGAAACGATATACCCGTCCGCCGACAAGATCACCCCCGAACCGCCCGAACGTCGTTCCTGTTGTTGCGGTTGGCTCTGTTGCTGCCGCCCGCCGCTCCCCGACTGCGGACCGAAGAAAAATTCGAACGGGTCGAAACCGCCGCTCCCGTTACCGAACGGACTCACATACTGCGGAACGGTATATTTCTGTCGATTTTCGATATTGACCACCGCCTCGACCCCCTGTTCGGCAGCGGTCGTAAAGTCGGGCAACAAACCTCGTTCCGTCGATGCGCTTTCGGTCGAGGTGAAATGCGTCGACGCGTGGTCGTCGGCATACGTTACAGCCCTTTCGGGCGCGTCGGCTGCCACCTGTGTCGCAACGAGTCGGCTGACGCCGTACGCCGCGAGCGAACCTGCCGCCACGGAAAGCGACACGCTCAGGATAATCCATCGTTTTCTCATAGTGTATTGACTTTCGGTCTGTTAGATATGTGTGAGAGTAGATGTTTTCTCCAAAGGCACTGCTTATTTTCGGGATTAATAGATGCAAATATTCTCGTACATAACGTTTCCCGGCACAGAATTGGTATCTGAGGACGGAAAAATATTCGATTTTTCGTTTCACCGGCCCTGAACATCCCTGAAACCGAGGATCGGACGAGCGGTGTTCGGCGTGTCGCCGATTCTCGCTGCGACAGGCTCTGCCGCGCGACTTTTCTTTTCTCGACCGAAGCCGCGACCTCCGGTCGCGCGGGTCGCCGCCTCCCCACGCGGCGGACCAGTGCCGCTCGGCACTCGAAAAGATGTAGTTCCGAGTTCGATCATTCCGGTTCGAAGAGCCGCGAGGGTTGCGTTCCTTGCAGGCGGCGACCCGAAAACAACTTTGAAACATTCTCTGCCGTCGCCAGTCTTACTCCGAGATCTCACCATGACGGGCCGAAAACTTCGCCCCGCGAAGGCCCGGTGCCGCTCGGTACACAAAAACCGGAGCTGGCTCGAAAAGGCTCCACCGTCGCCCGTAGGAATC
>JAIDFC010000173.1 GCA_029054535.1 Rikenella sp.
GGCCGGTACTGGCTTCCACCCGCCCGGGTCCCGTGGCCGCCGACCTGCCGCGGGGGCGCAGCGGGGCGGGGTTATGGGGTATCTACAGCGCCGGCGTCCTTCGGCTGTTGCCGAAGGCGCCGCCGGTAGGCGGACGACTCGGTGTCGATCTCGCTTTCGGACTCGCCGACAGTGTGTTGGCAGCGCGAGGCCGGCTGACGATCGACACGCTCCGCTACGAGGGTCGACGAGTGGGCGACATCGGCCTGCAGGTCGCCTACCGTACCGACTCGCTCACCGGACAAACCGGTTCGGCGACGCTGACCGTCGACCGACGCACGGCTCTGACCGCCCAGGGTCGCTACGCGCCGACCGATTCGACATCGGCTCTCCACCTCGCGGCCGACCTGCCGGGCCTGCCGCTGACCCTGGCCAACGCCTTTCTGCCCGAGGGTTCGGGATCGCTGCAAGGATGGCTCCGCGGACACGTCGAAGCCGACGGCATGCTCCGAAAACTACGCCTGGGCGGATCGCTGACCTTCGACAGCACGTCGATCGACGTAGCTGCCGTCAGGACCCGGTTCGGCATCACGGACACGCCGATCGTACTGCAAGAGAGTCGAATGCTTTTCCAGGATTTCGGCCTGATCGCGCCGAATCGCCAACGCCTGACGCTGAACGGCTACCTCGACCTCGGCGACTTCACCCGCATCACAACCGACCTGCGGGCCAAAGCCACCGATTTCCAACTGGTCGACGTGCCGCGCAACCGGGGTTCGATGGTCTTCGGCCGAGCCAGCGCCGACCTCTCGGCCCGTGTCCGAGGAGCGCTCGACGCGCTGAACATCCGAGGCAACATCGCCCTATTGCCGGAGACCGAAGTTACCTACGTGATGCAGGATTCGCCGATGGGCATCAAAAACGAATCGCAGACGGTGGTGAATTTCGTGGTCTTCAACGACACGACGACGATCCGCGAGGTCCGTCCTCCGGCCATGTTGCAACTCGGCGGGATCGACATGTTGATGGACGTGGCGATCGACCCGCAGGTAGAGGTTTCGGTCTACCTCTCGGAGGACGGACAGAACCGGATCGACCTCCAGGGCGGCGGCCATCTGACCTACTCGATGAACCGGCTGGGCGACACGCGTTTCGCCGGCCGGTACGAACTCTCGGGCGGCCGGGTGCGGTACAGCCCGCCGGTGATCTCGACCAAAGACTTCACGATCGTACCGGGAGGCTACGTCGGCTGGACGGGCGACATCGCCGATCCGACTTTTGCGATCCAGGCTTTCGAGACGGTCCGAACGACCGTTACGATGGAGGACCAGACGGACCGACAGGTCGAATTCCGGATCGGAATCGACCTGAGCGGCTCGCTGAACGCGTTAGACGTCCGGTTCGACCTCGCGGCTCCCGAGGACCTGACGCTCCAAAACCAGCTCGCCTCCCTCACCCCCGAACAACGACAAAACCAGGCGATGAGTCTGTTGATCTACAACACCTACTCCGGTCCCGGAACGTCGGCCAAGGTGAACACCGGGAACCCGCTCAATTCGTTCATCACCAAAGAGTTGAACCAATGGGCACAGAACAGTCTGCCGGGCGTCGACCTCTCGTTCGGAATCGACACTTACGACGATCCGACGGCCGGTCCGGAGGGTACGCGAACGGACTACTCCTACAAGCTCTCGAAAAAGTTTTTCGACAATCGAGTCCGGGTCTCGGTCGGCGGCAAAGTCAGCTCGGGGGCGGAAACGACTCAGAGCGTGGCCGAGAATCTGGTGGGCGACCTCTCGCTGGAGTACCAGCTCACCCGACGCGACAACATGTACCTCAAGGCGTTCCGAGAAACCAACTTCGAGAGCATCCTCGAAGGCGAGGTAACGGAAACCGGGGTCGGGTTCGGGGTACGGAAAAGGGTGCAGAATCTGGGCAAGCTGTTTCGACTGACCCCGGAGAAACGCGAGGCGAAAGAGGAACGGCGATCGGCCCGTCAGGAAAAACGGATCGAAAAACGGCAGCAACGACACGCGGAACGCGAAGCTGCGCTTCAGAATTTCATGGACCACGAAGAAGATTAGAACAGGCGGCGGACGACTCGGGGCAGACATGGCCTGACCGACGCGCCGAGCGGCCACCAAACCGACACCGATCATGAAACCCAATGGACCCCATATCCACCCTCGGCTGCTGGTCGTGCTGACCGTCGTCGGGCTCTTAGGCGCCCTGTTAGGCTCCTGCTCGACCACCCGTCGTCTGGCCCAGGGCGAAGTACTCTACACCGGCGTTCGGAAGATGACCTTCGCCTCGGCCGTCGATACGATGCGTATCCCGGGCGAGGTCGTCTCCGCCGCCCAGAAACCGCTGAACGTCGCACCGAACAACGCCCTGTGGTCGCCCTACTGGCGAACCGGAATCCCCGTCGGCCTCTGGGCCTGGAACTACCTCTACACCCCGAAAGAGAAAGGATTCAAATACTGGTTCTACAAACGACTGGCCAAGCAACCCGTCCTGATCTCGAAAGTACGCCCCGACATGCGCGTCCGGGTGGCCGAACAGGTGCTCGAGAACCACGGTTATTTCGGCGTCCGGGGCGAGTACGAGCAGCATCCCAACCGACACAAACCCGACCGGAAAGCCAAAGTCAGTTACCGCTTCACCCTCCCCGCGCCCCACACCTACGACACGATCGAGTACCTGAGCGCGCCGGGAGCGATCGGCCGGCTGATCGACAGCCTCCGGACCGGAACCCTGCTGCACACGGGCGACGTCTACAACCTCGACACGCTCGTAGCCGAACGCGCCCGCATCGCCACCGCTCTGCGGAGCGCCGGTTACTATTACTTCCGGCCGGAGTACATCGCCTACGACGCCGACACGACTCTGGCCGCCTATCGGGTTTCGCTGCGGATGCGCCTGGCCGAAGGGATCCCCCCCGCCGCCCTGCGTCCCTATCGCGTGGGGAGCGTCCGGGTCAGCCTGCGCAACCCCGTCGCCGGACCGACCGATACGATGAACCTGGGGCCGGTGAGAGTACGCTACCAACAGCCGCTCAAGATCCGCCCGCGGATCCTCAGCCAGGCGATCGCTCTGACCCCCGGTCAACTCTTCAACGTCGAGGCGCAGAACACCACCCAAACGAACCTCGACAAACTGGGCGTCTTCAACTCGGTGAGCCTCAGCGTGCCGCCGCTCGACTCGCTGAGCACCGCCTCCGGCGACTCGCTGAACGTACGGATCTCCGCCGCGTTCGACAAACCGATCCAAGCCGACTTCGAGGCCGACCTGACCTCCAAATCGAACAGCTATTTAGGGCCGGGTCTCTCGTTCGGCCTGCGGCACAACAACATTTTCAAAGGAGGCGAGGTGCTGGCCCTGAACCTGACCGCTTCCTACGAGTGGCAGACCGGCAACCGAAACCAGTACGAAAGCCGTCCGTCGGCCGTCAACTCCTACGAACTGGGGCTGAACACCACGCTGAGCATCCCTCGCCTCCTGGTCCCCGGATTCCGCGACCGTCCGACGGCCTATCCAGGTCGGACGACCTTCAAACTCGGCGCCGACCTAATGAACCGGCCGAAATACTTCCGGATGCTGTCGCTGAACCTTTCGGCCGGCTACGATTTCCGGACCTCGGCCTACAGTTCGCACAACCTGACGATTTTCCGGCTGACCTACAACCGGCTGCTGCACACCTCGCACGCCTTCGACTCGACGATGGCCCAGAACCCGGCCGTCGCGCTCAGCTTCAGCGACCAGTTCATCCCATCGACGAGCTACACCTACACATTCGACAAGAACTTCGGCCGGCGACAACGCGACCGGTTGGTCTTCCAGGCCTCGCTGACCGAAGCCGGGAATCTGTTGGCCGGCCTCTACGAGGCGTTCGGCTCGCACGGCACCAAGCGACTCTTCGGCAGCCCCTTCTCGCAGTTCGTCAAGGGGACCCTCGAGGCCAAGTGGTTCCACCGGATCGGACAACACAACGTCCTGGCCTCCCGGTTACTGGTCGGCGCGGGCTATGCCTATGGCAACTCTCGGGTGCTGCCCTACAGCGAACAGTTCTACATCGGCGGGGCCAACAGCATCCGCGCCTTCACGGTCCGTTCGCTCGGGCCGGGGAGCTATCGACCACCGGCCGATCGGATCAACGGATACTGGGACCAGACGGGGGATTTCAAACTCGAAGCCAACATCGAGTTCCGGTTCCGGATGTTGGGCAACCTGGGCGGAGCGGTGTTCGTCGACGCGGGCAACATCTGGTTGCTGAAGAACGACCCGCAACGTCCGGGCGGCGTACTGCGGGCCAAGGGGTTCTGGAACCAGATCGCGCTCGGCACGGGGGTCGGTCTGCGCTACGACATCAGCGTGCTGGTGTTGCGACTCGACATGGGGATCGGGATCCACACGCCGTACGCCAACCCGAACAAGCCGGGCTACTACAACATCCAGAATTTCAAAGACGGCCTGGGAATCCACCTGGCGATCGGCTATCCGTTCTGACGACCACCGGGCCACTCCCATGCCGGGGTCTTTTGCCGAACCTGAAAAAAGGAGTCGGACTTCTCCGCACTATCTCGCCATGGGATAGCATCGGAAAGTCCGACTCTTGTTTGAAATTTCGTTGCGGAGCGTATACCCGGTCCGAGAACCGAACCTTCCACCCTCCTCAACCGGAGTAAAACAGCAGCGATCTTTACTTGCCGCTATTCCGCTTATCGTAATGTTTCTGATACCGGCTCATGAACTTATCGACACGTCCAGCGGTATCCACCAGCGTCTGCTTCCCGGTATAGAACGGGTGCGACGCGCTGGAGATTTCCATCTTGTAGACGGGATAGGTTTCGCCGTCGATTTCGATCGTCTCTTTGGTATTGACGGCGGACCGGCACAAAAAGACCTGGTCGTTGGACATATCCTTGAACGCCACGACGCGGTAACCTTCGGGATGAATTCCTTCTTTCATTTTTTGTGCGTTGTTGTTAAACGTTAGTTTGTGTGTGCAAAAGCGAGGACAAAGATAGGTCGAATTTTCCGAACGGCAAAATATTCGGCCTCCGATTTTCGGCGGATTGTCGTATCTTCGTCCGAACGATTTTTCGATTTTTCCGTCTATGAGACTGCACATATCGCCCTGTCCGAACGACACGTTTACGTTCCACGCCCTGATCCACGGCCTGGTGGATACCGAAGGGTTGCGGTTCGAGCCGGTGTTCGACGACATCGACGCCTTGAACTGCGCGGCGATCGACCGGCCCGACGAAGAGGAGATCGTCAAGATCAGTTATGCGGCGTTGCCCGAAGCGATCGGCTCGTTCCGGCTGCTGGAGAGCGGCAGCGCGCTGGGGTTCGGCAACGGGCCGCTGCTGGTGAGCAAACGGAAGATCTACCCCGACGAGTTGCACGACGCGCGGATCGGGATTCCCGGTCTGAGAACCACAGCCAACCGGCTGCTGTCGATCCTCTACCCGACCGCGCAGCGGCGACAAGTCTACCTCTTTTCGGAGATCGCGCCGGCCGTGGCCGACGACAAACTGGACGCCGGAGTCTTGATTCATGAAGGCAGATTCACCTACGCGGCGCAAGGCCTGCGATTGGTGGCCGATCTCGGACAGGAGTGGGAAAGGCGGACCGGACTCCCGATTCCGCTGGGCGGAATCGTGCTGAACCGCCGGTTTTCGGTCGAGACGGCCGAGCAGATCGGCCGCATCGTCCGCCGCAGCATCGAATACGCACAGGCGCACCCGGTGGCATCGGCAGCCTACGTCAAGGCCCACGCGCAGGAGCTGGACGACGAAGTGCGCCGGAAACACATCTCGTATTTCGTGAACGACTATTCGTTGTCGCTCGGCGAGAAAGGTCGACGGGCCGTATCGCAGCTCACCGAACTTCCCGTCGAAGCGTTATAATCCCCTTTTTTGCTGGGCGCGATAGGCCCGGAAGAGGCGCACCGTCTCGACCGCCTCGCGCACGTCGTGGACTCGCAGGATCGTCGCCCCGCGCCGCAGCGCCTCCCAGTTCAACACCGAGGTCCCGTTCAAGGCCTCTTCCGGCGAAGTGCCGAGCGTCCGCCATATCAGACTCTTTCGCGACAATCCCGCCAGGATCGGCACCCCGAACACCGCCAACTCGTCCAGCCGTCCCAACAGCTCGAAATTCTGTGCCGGCGTCTTGGCGAATCCGAACCCGGGGTCGAGTATCCAATCTTTGATTCCGGCCTCCCGTATCTCTGCGGTTTTCCGCACGAAATAGCGCACCACCTCTCCCGATACTCCGCCCGTCTCGACCGGATAATCCGTCAGCGAGATCATCGTCTGCGGCGTCCCGCGCATGTGCATGGCGATGTACGGCAGCTCCAACCGACCGACGGTTCGAATCATGGCCGAATCCAACTCTCCGGCCGAAATATCGTTCACCACGAACGCCCCGAACCGCTCGTAGAGCCGCTCCACCACTCCGGCCCGAAAGGTGTCGACCGAGACAGGAAACGCCTCTCCGGCCACCTCCCGCACGCGTCGAAACCCGTTTTCGAGCCGCCGCAGCTCCTCTTCCTCCGAGATATCCTCAGCCCCCGGCCGCGACGAATACCCTCCCAGGTCGATCATCCCGGCCCCGTCGCCGACAGCTCTCTCGGTGGCCTCCGCAATCTCCGCGTCGCTCTGCCGCCGACTCCCCTCGAAAAACGAATCGGGCGTTACGTTCACGATCCCCATCACCTGCTCACACCCCGAGCCGACGGCCCACAACCGGCCTCCGATATTAATCTCCATAACTTTATTTACTCCGTTTTCTTCGCACTACGTCGGTATAATGTGTAAAACATTCTTTGGCGACGGGAGGGTACTGTACCTTTTCTGAAGAAAAGGTACCCAAAAGACTTCCGCGGATGCTTACGCATCCTAACTCTATCTTTGAGCAGTATCTGACAGACCTTGTTTACTTGGGCCGGGAGGAATGACGCGCTTTGAAGCGAGCAAAAATCCTTAGCGCGTCATTCCCCCAGCCCAAGAAGAAGATTTTTCAAACACGGTACAGAGACCGAAGTTTAAAGTGCGAAGCACTTTCGAAAGTTTTTTTGGTTCTTTTTGTTCACAAAAAGAACAGTTCTATCCGGTTCTCCAAGGATCGGTTTGCAAATTGCCGAAGCAGCGAGAGGGAAAGCGTAGGTAAAACGGGATTTAGAAGACCACCGGCACCGCCGTTACGCTTCCCTGCTGAAAAACCGGGATCCGTTCCCGTGCCAGCTCCTCGGTACCGTCCACCAGTCGGACGATCTGCACCGACGGAATCCGATAGCGCACATTCACCGCCCCCTTTTTCGCCGCCGCAGGTGCCGAGCCTTTCGCAGCCCCCGCCTCCGTTTCGGCCGTCATCTCGATCACGATAGGACGCCCCGCCAAATCACTGTCCGCCACAATCCCTTTCGACGCCGAGAATCGACATACGATCCCCGTCCCTTTGGCCGGCGGCAGCACCGAGATCGTCCGCACCACCCGCTGCGTATAACGTTTCCCGACAAACAGAGCCAGGTACTCGGTCTCGATCCGCTCCATCTCCTTGAGGGCCGCCTCCAGCCCCGCACCGAACGCCCCGTCGCCTACCTCGCCCGTTACGAGGTCGAACCGCCGCTTGCGCAACGTAAAGATCGTCTGCGCCGCCTCGGCCGCCATCTGTTCGGTGCTCTTCTCGACCACCGAAGTCCGATTGACCGGCAGTTCGCCGAATCCCTCGCCGTCAGCCAAACCGCTCTGCATCGTCGTCGACCCGTACAACGGCGTCAGACTCACGTCCCGAAACGGATTATTGTTCCCGATGGCCGCCCCCTGGAAATCACCGTCGGCCCGCAACGGCCGCTGCGTCCGGTCCACCGACAACCAATGGAAAGCCCGACTCCCCGCCTCCACCGGTCGATCCAGGTGGTAGGTCTGCGTCGGGTCCGGCTCTTCGGAATACCCCAGCGTCGCATCGATAATCCGATAGTTCTGTTTGTCGCTCATGGCCGCCCCCGAGATTCCGAGATACTGCGCCGCGAACTTGGCATACGGCCCCCGCAGAATCACCTCCCGTTCGACCACCAACGTAACCTCCACCACGGTCCTGGGCAACGTATACCCGTCGACCGTCTTCGATCCGCCCCCCTGCGGAAAAGCGCCGATCTGCGCAGCGGCCGAACCGCACAATCCCGCAACGGCGGCAACCACAACCGCCGCCCGGCTATAAAATGTCGTCTTTTTCATAATCGTTTCGGGTTGATAAACCGCTCAAATGTACGCCTTTTTCCGGAAAAATACCGTTTTCGACTCGATCGCTTATTCGGATTCGACTCAGCAAAGCCCCGCCGAACAGAAAAAGAATAACGATATGTCGCCGAAAGATCACTCCCTGATTTTGCGTTTCGTTTCGTCGCGGTAGCGGCGGACAATGACAGACCTCGACGTTGACTCCGGAATCGTCTCCGGCGCTGCGGCCGGAATGTACCGACCTGAAAGCACCCGCTGCCAGCCCCCCGTTCAAACCACGCTCGGTCCCTTCTCGATCGTTCGATTAACGTTCGCACATAGCCACCGGAGCCGCAAACTTCAGTTCCACCACCCGTACCGGCTCATCCGACCGCGCCTCCGGCAATTCGAATCTCGTTCCGGTTTCGGAAACCGTAAAACGGACTTTACGGCCCGAGCCCCCGTCGCGAGCCGAGATCAATCGTTGAGGCGGATTCGGCAACGCCAACGTTCGGACCTCCGGATCCGTAATCAACAGCCACGCCTGCCGACCGTTCCGCGTACTGACGCCTCCCTCGAACGGATAATACGGGCCGCCGCGCGTTCCGTAAATCGCCCTCCCGTACCGTTCCAGCCACATCCCGAGCGTATCCATCAAAGCCACCTGTTCCGGCTCGAAACCGCCGTCCGGCCTCGGCCCCAGGTTTATCATGTAGTTGCCGTTGCTCCCCACGATACCGACCAGATCCCGAATCAGCTCGGCCGAGGTCATCAACCTCGGATTCGGATTGTAGGACCACTGCGAGCGGTCGATCGTTACCCACGCCTGCCACGGATGATCGCCCCACACCGTTACATCGTTGCCCCGATTGGTCAGCCGTTCGCGATCCTGAAAATCTCCCGCATACCTCGTCCCGTCCATGTCGATGTGGTTATCCGCCCCGGCCATCCGCCGACCGATGTCGACCCGCGTGTTGAGCAGAATGTCCGGCTTTCGGGAATGAAACCGACGGTACATCTCCGATCCGATCTCGTGGGTGTAAGTATCGAGCCACTCGCCGTCGAACTGAATGAAAGCCAGGTCATACCGGTCGATCAACTCGCATACCTGGCCGGCCATGTAGTCGAAATAGCGTTTCGGATCGGGACTATCGCCCTGTTTCGGGATCCGGGGTCCCGGTCCGCCGTGATCGTAAGGCCTCCAATCCGGATGATACCAATCGATGATCGAATAGTAAGCCCCCAGCACGATCCCATGCCGATCGCAAGCCTCTTTCAGTTCGGCCATCAGATCGCGACCCGAGGGGGTGTTTTCCATATCGTAGTCCGAAAAGTCGGACCGCCAGATCGAGAATCCGTCGTGATGCTTCGCCGTCGGCGACAGGTAGCGCATCCCCCAACGTTTCATCAACCGGCACCACTCGTCCGCATCGAACCGTTCAGGATCGAACCGCAGATAGAGGCTGTCGTATGCCTCCACCGGAACCGACGTTCCTCGACTCCAACCGATCTCCCGTCCGCTCAGCGACGAAGGCCCCCAATGCACGCACATCCCCACTCGCATATCCTGCCAACGTTTCAGCGCTTCAGGCTCGGTTTTCAATGTCGGATTCAAATCTCCACCACCGCTCAAGGTCGTCTGAGCGGCTCCCGCTCCCCAACTCATCGCCAGCATGAAGCTCCCCAAAATCAACTTTTTCATATCGTCTTAAGCTCTTTGATTAGATTCCTTTTTTCCCGATTTTCGCCAAGATACGAAATAATTTCGACACACGATTCCACGGCTCGAAACCGTTCGCTCTTTGTTCAATTAAAGGTTTAATTAAAGCAAGGATCAAATAGCCTCGCGGGCAGTGTTGTTTTTAGAAAACTTTTTCCACTAACCGCGACCGCAAGTCGCGCCAACAGGGGGAGGGGGAAATATCCCTAAACGATTTCGGTGAAAGAACCCCCGAAAATTTCTTCGATTCTTTCTTTTCGACAAAGAAAAGAACCGTTCCGCACCGTAATTAATAGTACCTTTACCGTCCGAAAAACTAACACCGAACCATGACCCATCGAATTATCGTTGCAGGTCCGTGCAGCGCCGAGAGCCGAGAACAGGTTCTGGAGACCGCCGCCGGATTGGCCGCCGAAGGAGTAACCGCCTTTCGAGCCGGCTTGTGGAAACCCCGGACAAGACCCGGATGCTTCGAAGGCGTCGGGGCCGAAGGACTCGAATGGCTCGCCGAAGCCCGTACGGTTTACGGCATGCGCATCGCCACCGAGTTGAACAACGCCCGGAATGCCGAACTGTTGTTGAAAGCCGGCGTCGACATCGCTTGGATCGGCGCGCGGACCGCGACCAACCCGTTCGACGTGCAAGAGATCGCCGACGCCCTGCGCGGCTGCTCGATCGACGTCTACGTCAAGAACCCCGTCGCCCCCGATCCGGCTTTGTGGCTCGGCGCCGTCGAACGCTTCGAACGGGCCGGGATCCGCGGCAAACTGGGAGCCATCCACCGCGGTTTCTGCTCCTGGGAGAAAGACATCTTCCGTAACACGCCGCTCTGGAACATTCCGTTGTGGCTCCGCGAGCAGAGGCCCGACCTGCCGATCCTCTGCGACCCGAGTCATATCGCCGGGGCGGCCCGACTCGTGCCGCACGTGGCACGAATGGCTCTGGAAGTGGGGCTGGACGGACTCTTCGTCGAGTCGCACTGCAACCCGGCCGAAGCATGGAGCGACGCCGCTCAACAGCTGACTCCCGCTCAGTTCGGAACATTGCTCCGGGAGATCGAACCGAACCGATAAAACGCGCCGTCTATGAAGAAAATAATCCATACCATCACCTCCTACCCCGCGATGGCCGTACTGCTCGTCCTTTATGCCGCGGCGATGGGGGCGGCCACTTTCGTCGAGAGCCGTTACGGAACCCCTGCGGCACGGGAGTGGGTCTACAACAACTGGGGATTCTACTTGCTGCAACTGCTGCTGGTCGCGAATTTCGTCGGCGTTGCCGCGCGGCAACACCTCGCGCGGCAACGGAAATGGGCGACGCTCGTGTTTCACTACGCCTTTGCGGCGATCCTGCTCGGCGCGTTCGTTACCCACCTCACGGGACGCGAAGGCGTGATGCACATTCGCGAAGGGGAGCGTTCCGACCGGCTGCTCGACCCGCAGAATCCGACACAAACGATCGAGACCCTGCCGTTCAGCATCGAACTGGTCGACTTCCGGCTGGTTCGCTATCCGGGATCGCACAGCCCCTCGTCGTTCGAAAGCGACGTGGTGGTGCGACGGCCGGAACGGAGCGATCGGCGGGAACACATTTACATGAATAACGTCCTGCACGTGGGCGGCTATCGGCTCTATCAGTCGAGCTACGATCCGGACGAACGGGGGACCGTGCTGTCGGTCAACCGCGACCGGGCGGGGACTGCGATTACCTACATCGGTTATGTCCTCTTGATCGGCGGGATGCTCCTCGCCTTGTTCCACCGGAACTCGCGGTTCCGGACCCTGGGACGAATGCTGGGCGGGAAAGGCTCTACGGCGGCGATCGTCCTCGTCGTATCGATCTTAGGCGGTTTGTCGCGCCCGGCGGAGGCACAGGGGCGGGTGGATACGCTGACGTGGTCGGAGCTCGAAGCGCGTTCGCGAACGCACATGGCGCAGAGCGGCCAGCAGATGCCGGACGCGGAGCCGACCGCACAGCAGCGGACTGTCGACCGCCGTCGCGAGAAACGGATGGCCGAACTGTATGCAGCCGAAGCGGCCGTCAGTCCGGAGACCGCCGAAGCGTTCGGACGGCTGATGGTACAGACCGGCGGACGGATCGAACCGGTCGACACCTATGCGGCGGAACTCCTGCGCAAGCTCTCCCGCACCGACCGGT
This sequence comes from Rikenella sp., assembly GCA_029054535.1. Classification (GTDB taxonomy): domain Bacteria; phylum Bacteroidota; class Bacteroidia; order Bacteroidales; family Rikenellaceae; genus Rikenella. Next base: position 12,079 of record JAIDFC010000173.1, read on the forward strand.
ATGCCGGACTGACCCCGAACCAAGTGCTGATCGGCCTCGTTACCCAACCGCAGCTCTGGAGCCGGGTGCCGATGCTCGAGGTCGGTAACGAAGCGTTGCTGCGCCGTACGGGGATCAACGACGAGCAGGTGCGGAGCGGTCGGCTGGCCTTCATCGACCTGCTGGACGACGAGGGGAACTACCTGCTGGGGGACGAAGTCGAGGCAGTCTACGCCAAACCGGTCCGCGAACGCAACAAATACGACAAGGAGTTACTCAAACTGGACGAAAAGATCAACATCGTCCACGCTTTGTTCAACGGCCAGATGCTAGCCATCCTGCCGCCGGCCGATCCGGTCTCCGCAGCGGCCTCGAACGGCGGCTGGTACTCGCCGGGCGACGACCTGAGCGCGTTCCACGACCAAGACTCGATGTTCGTCAGCCGGATCTTTCCGTGGTTCGCCACCGAAACCATACAATCGTTCGAGACGGACGACTGGACGACACCGGTCGAAATCCTCGGCATGATCGCCAAATACCAGAACTCGAAGGCTTCCGACACGCACATCGAACGGCGACGGATCGAAGCCGAGATACTCTACAACCGGCTCAACCTCTTCAAATGGGCCGGATTCGGTTACATGGGCGTAGGATTGCTCTTGATACTGAGCTTGATCTTTCGACTGGTCGCCCCGCTCGCCCGCGGGTGGCGCGTGGCGGCAGGCGTAGCGACCGGCTTGGTGGTCGTTATTTTCTTAGGACAGACGCTCGGGGTCGGATTGCGGTGGTACATCGCGGGACGTCCCCCGGTATCGAACGCCTACGAATCGATGATCTTCGTCTCGTGGGCCACGGCCATCGCCGGCCTGGCATTCGCCCGAAAATCGAGGATGACGCTCGCTCTGGCGGCATTCCTGTCGGGCGTCCTGCTGTTCGTCTCGACCCTCCACTGGATGGACCCCCAGATCACACCGCTCGTGCCGGTGCTCAAATCGCCCTGGCTGCTGATCCACGTGGCCGCCATCACGGGCAGTTACGGATTCTTCGGTATCGGATTTCTGCTCGGGCTGATCGCCCTGCTGACGATGGCCTGCAAGCGGTCGACAAACGCCGAGCGGCTCGAAGGGCAGATCCGCGAACTCACCATCATCAACGAGATGGCGCTCACGATCGGCCTGGTGCTGCTGACGGCGGGAACATTCCTCGGAGCGGTGTGGGCCAACGAATCCTGGGGACGCTACTGGGGATGGGACCCGAAAGAGACCTGGGCGCTGGTTACGATGATCGTCTACGCCTTCATCCTCCATGCGCGGTTCCTACCGGCTTTCCGACGCGGCGGAGCGTGGTTCTTCAACGTGATGACGGTGGTCGGACTGGGGACCGTGCTGATGACTTTCTTCGGCGTGAACTACTATCTCAGCGGCATGCACTCGTACGGGGCGGATTCGGCACCGCCGGGATTGTATGCGATCTGGATCGTCTACGGTTTGGCGGCAATCGTCGCCGGGTCGGCCTTCCGCAAACGGAACCTCCACTGACAAGCAGGGTAACATGGCCGGCGATCCTACGGATCACGATAGACTGAAATATACTCCACTCGCCATCAATCGCAATCTGAGATCGCTCGGCCCGCCCACGGCGGAGGGCTGGTGCCGAGCGGCACTTGAAAGCTGGAGTTTGCTCGGAACACTTCCGCCGGCGTTGGTCTGTTCTAATTCCAAAACGTCTTTGACCGCGCGCCTCTTTTACCCGAGCCGCCGACAGCGGGAAGCCTTTGAGACAGAGACTGCCTGTAAAACACCCGAAGGGTGCGCCTCGGCGCGGGATGGTCTAATTCACAAACGTCTTTGCCCGCGCGCGGATAATCCAGGCGATTTAAACCGCGATCTTCGATCGCGCGGCCCGCAGCCCGCCCCCCGCGGAGGGCCGAATTTTCGCTGCTCTCAATCGCCCGCTCCGCGGACTGCGGTCCTTTTTAATTCCAGAACATTCTTTGGACGCGCGCCGGGCGATTCACGAAGATTCGCCGTAAACCGCGCCTGTAAGGCGCGCGGGTCAGCCGCTCCCCCACGACTGGCACCGCAACTCAACGGAGCTCGTTGCGTTTCCGCCGAGCGGCTGACCCGGAACAACGTTGAGCATTTCTCCCACGTCGCACGCGGGAAACCTTCGAGATCTCACCATGGCGGGCCGGAGCTTCGCCACGCGAAGGGACGCTTTTTCTCCATCGTTTGCGCGATGGGAGCGGACCTCGCATGCTCCAGCCCTTTTTCAGCTTGAGAGAAACCGCGCCCGAAGGGCGTGCGGGCCGAACGCCTCCCCATCGGGAGGCCCGCAATTTTGCCGCTTACGCGTCAAAGATTACGAGACCTCCCGGGCGTTCGACCCAAAGATTCTTTGCACGTCGCCCGCGGGAATTTCATCTTGATTTACTCTCGTAAATCAAGCGAAATTCCTTCTTAGGCGGGCGAAACTCCGTTTCGCTTGGGCTATTCAGCCGTAGAAGCCCCCACAAAACCCGCCCGGCGAGCGATACTCCGTATCGCTATAACGACCTCAAAAAAACCGACAAAACAGGCTGCGCTTCGCTATAACTATCGCTAAAACCCCTGCAAAAACAACTCTGCAACCGCCACTCCACTAATCAACAAGGCCATCCCGCAAAAACGTCCCTGCAAAAAAGAGTTTGGGCCCGATAACTTTGGTTTATCGGGCCCAAACTCTTTACACGGAGGCCGTTCGGCAATCAAGACAGCCCCATACGACTACCCTGCCCCCTCCACAACCTATTTATATTCTCCCCACGCCTTGATCCTCAACTCCTCGCGCCCCATTCGGCAGAACGCCACAATAAAGTCGTTCGCCAATCGGGCATTCGTTATCAACGGAATATTGAAGTCGATCGCCGACCGACGGATCGTATAGTCGTTATTGAGTTCGTCCTTAGTGAGGTTCTTCGGGATGTTCACCACACAGTCGATCTTATGCTCCTTGATGAAATCCAGCACATTGGGCACCCCGCTGGTAGCCGGATCCTGATCCGGCCAGCCGACCACCGTCGCCTGCACCCCATTCTCGGCCAGGAAGTTCGCCGTTCCGCGCGTGGCATAAATCGTATACCCCCCCTTCTGCAAAGCCCGAGCCGCTTCGAGCGTCTGCGTTTTCGACTTCGCATCGCCCGTCGACAGCAGCACGCTGCTCTTCGGTATCGAATACCCCACCGAGAGCATCGATTTCAAGATCGCCTCGTAGTAATCCTCGCCGATACACCCCACCTCGCCGGTCGAAGCCATCTCGACACCCAGCACCGGGTCCGCCTTCTGCAACCGACTAAAGCTGAACTGCGGCGCCTTGATCCCCACGTAATCCAGCTCGAACGCCGACTTGTGCGGTACCTTCGGATCGAGCCCCAGCATCACCCGCGTAGCAATGTCGATAAAATTCACCTTGAGTACTTTGGAAACGAACGGGAAGCTCCGCGACGCCCGCAGGTTACACTCGATCACCTTGATATCGTTGTTCTTGGCCAAGAGCTGCATGTTGAACGGCCCGCTGATTTCGAGTGCCTTGGCAATCTGCCGCGCGATCTTCTTGATGCGCCGCACCGTCTCGATGTAGAGCTTCTGGGCCGGGAAAACGATCGTCGCATCCCCCGAATGCACCCCCGCGAACTCGACATGCTCCGAAATAGCGTAAATCAACACCTCGCCATCCTTCGCCACCGCGTCGATCTCGATCTCCTTGGCGTTATTGACGAACTCGGTAACCACCACCGGATACTGCTTCGACACATTGGTCGCCAGCGTCAAGTAGTGTTCCAGCTCCTCCTTGTTGGATACGACGTTCATCGCCGCCCCCGAAAGCACATACGACGGCCGAATCAGCAGCGGGAACCCCACCTCGTCCGCAAACCCATAGATCTCGTCCATGCTCGTGAGCTCCTTCCACCGCGGCTGGTCGATCCCCAGCTGGTCGCACATCTCGCTGAACTTGTGCCGGTCTTCCGCCCGGTCGATATTCGTGGCCGCGGTCCCCAGAATCGGCACGTTTTCCTGATACAACCGCATCGCGAGGTTGTTCGGAATCTGCCCCCCCACCGAGACGATCACCCCGCGC
>JAIDFC010000174.1 GCA_029054535.1 Rikenella sp.
ACTACGGCAGCCCATGGAATGCGTTAGCATTCCCGAAAGTTTTTCTGGTTCTCTTTGTTCACAAAGAGAACAGTTCCCTCCTGTCGCCAATGACCGGTTACAGCAAAAACAGAACAATTAAATACCGAGTTCGCGTTGATAGTTTTCGAGGGTTTCGAGGACATTGCTCCGGACACTGATGAAGTGCGAGATGCCCGCCGCTTCGAGTTCCGGCTGACAAGCCGGCGCCCCTGCGACCACGACGATCACGCCCGAGTCTCGGAAAGCCGCGTAGACCTGCGGAGCCAGCGTCGCATAGTCGTCGTCCGAAGCGCAGACCACCACGATCTGTGCCCCCGACGCCCGTGCCGCTTCGATTCCCTCGGCCACCGAGGCGAAGAAGGTGTTGTCCACGGTCCGGATCCCCGCACAAGCGAAGAAGTTGCAAGCGAACTGCGCCCGTGCCCGAGCCATCGCCAGCGTCCCGCAAGTGAGCATGAACGCTTTCGGCTCCCGTCCGCTGCGATCCGTCCGCAGGCGCATCGCCTCGAAAGCCATCGCCCCGCGGTACGGTCTGAGCGGTCTGTACTCCGGTTCCCGGTCCGAGTGTTTGCAACCGCAGTGGCACCGTTTGGCCCCGCGCGTAACCGTCTCTTCCGTAATCTCCGCCGGCGCCACCTCCGTGAAATTCGGATACTGGTTCGTGCCGAGCAGAATTTCCCGCCGCGTAGCGATATTATGATCTCGTTTATTAGCCGTCTCTTCGACCTGATCCTGGATAAACCCTCGTTCGAACGCCGCGGCGTACCCGCCCAGATCCTCGACCGCGAGGAAGAGTTTCCACGCCTCGGCCGCGATCGACGCCGTGAGCTCCTCGATATAATAAGAGCCCGCCGCCGGATCGGTTACCTGGTCGAAATGCGACTCCTCTTTGAGCAAGAGTTGCACGTTCCGGGCGATCCGGTTGCTGAACTCGGTGGGCTGTTCGTAAGCCCGGTCGAAAGGCAGCACCTCGATCGAGTCCACCCCGGCGATCGCTGCGCTCATCGCTTCGGTCGTCCCGCGCAGCATGTTCACATACGGATCGTACACCGTCTGGTTCCAAGCCGAGGTCTGCACATGCGCCCGCAGCTTGGACGAACATCCCCGTTCGGGATTGTACGGTTTCATGATATTGGCCCACAACATCCTTGCGGCCCGCAGCTTCGCGATCTCCATGAAGTAATTGGTCCCGACCGAGAAGTTGAACTTGATGGCCGGCGCCACCCGGTCGACATCCATCCCGAGGTCCGTGAGCCGCACCACATACTCGTGTCCCATCGCCAAAGCGAACGCCAGCTCCTGCACCGCCGACGCTCCGCAGTTGTGGAACAAGGTCCCGTGAACCGTAATCATCCGCACCCGCTTATATTGCGGCGCGCGTTCGAGCAGCTCCTTGATCCGGCCGAACTGCTTGGCCCCGTCCGGCGCCGAACAGCCCCACGACCCTTTCCGCGAAAGTTTCATGAGCGGATCGATCTCGAACGTAGCGAAGACCTGTTCCGGATCGAGCTTTTCCGCAACGATTTTGTCCAGAAACAGTTCCGCCGCCCGATAAGCGCCGCAGCCGCCGAAAGCGAGTTCGACGGCCGTGATCGTAATCCCGCGCAGCAGGGTGTCGAGATCGGCGGCCGAGAACTCCTTGTTTTTGATGGTGAAGCCGAGCGAATCGACGCCTTTCATCAACACGTCATGCGCTTCCCGATTGGCCGCCGCCGGATCGTCTCCCACTTCGACGGTCTGCCGCACGCGCCAGTCGTTATCGGCCTTCACCCCCCGAACGTACGGAAACTCGCCCGGAGCCGTCCCGAGATGTTTCAAGTCGGCCATGTCCTCGGCCCGGTAGTAAGGCTCGACGGAAAAACCCTCCAGCGTCCGCCAAACCAATTTCTTGGTCCGGTCGGCCCCCTTCAGGTCCTTGGCAATGACCTCCTCCCACGCCGCGGTGGTAACGGGCGGAAATTCGGCCATCAGCTTCGTAGCTTTTTCTTCTGCCATATGCAATTGAGTGTATTTTGGGTTATTTATTCGTGTCTCTTCTGGATCAAGAAAGAAAGGGCGAAATCGGTCTCGCCCGTCTCCGTTTTCCTTTGTGAATTCGTTAACAGTGCCTTACAAAGTTAGGATTTTCTTTCCAAAAACCGCTCTCCCCCCTCCGTTTTTTCCTCCCGAGTCCTCGTTCCCGCCGATTTTTTTATCCGAGCCGTTAAACTTTTCCGCCGTTCCTCGTCTCACTATCGTATTTGTCGATTTCTTGTCTCGGACGACGTCCGGAAAGAAAGAGACGGTTCCATTCGATAGCCAACTAATTAAACCATTCAGATAAAAAAACAGAGGATAGATGAGAAGAGTAATCGGATTGTTGGGGATGTTTTTGGTCGGGATAGGGACGGCCGTGGGAGCCCCGATCAGTTTGAAAGGTCGGGTTGTCGGAGGCGACGACGGTCAGCCGATCGTGGGGGCTTACGTGATGATCAACGCATCGGAGCCGGACGTGGCGAAGCGGACCTCGTTGACCGGCGGCGACGGGAGTTTTTCGGTGGTGAGTCGCGAGAAGACGACCGTACTGACCGTTTCGTTCATCGGATACCGGGACTACACGCGGACGATCGCTCCGAGCGAAGGGACGAATGTCGACTTGGGGACGATCAAACTGGTACCCGAGGCGCAGACGATCAAAGAGGTCAAGGTAACGGCCAAGGCTCCGATGGCTACGATGCGGGGCGATACGCTGCAGTACAATGCGGCGGCGTTCAAGACCAATCCCGACGCGTCGAGCGAGGATCTGCTCAAGAAGATGCCCGGCGTAACGACCGACGAGAACGGCGCCGTGGAGGTGCACGGGCAGACCGTAGGGAAGGTCTACGTGGACGGCAAGGAGTTCTTCGCCGACGACCCGGCCGTAGCCTTGAAGACCCTGCCGGCCGACGTGGTCGAAAGCATGCAGATCTTCGACGACAAGAGCGACGAGTCGAAATTCTCGGGCTTCGACGACGGGGAACGGATCAAGGCGATCAACATCGTAACGAAGGGGGGGGTAAGTACCAGCACGTTCGGTAAAGTGTACGGGGGGTACGGCACCGACAACCGCTACTCGGTGGGAGCGGCGGCCAATATCTTCAACACCAACCAACGATGGACGATTCTCGCCTCGCGGAACAACGTCAACAACCAGGGTTTCACGCTCAACGACATCGCCAGCTCGATGACCGGCCGCCGCGGCGGGATGGGCGGCGGTAGCGACGTGAGCCAGTTCTCGACCAACGTCCGCGGCGGGATTCAGACCACTACGATGGCCGGTCTCAACTACCAGGGCGAGTTCGAAAAGGTGAAACTCAACGGGAGCTACTTCTTCAACAACGTCAATGCCGACATCTGGCAGGCCGTAGGGCAGGATTACAAAAACATGTCGCGGCTGTATAACGACACCACCGCGACCAAAGGCTACAACTACCAACACCGGGCCAACCTGCGGCTGGAGTGGAATCCGAATGAGACGAACCGCATCTTTTTCGCCCCGCGCGTAACCTACTCCACGAACCACGGGAGCAGCTCCGGCGTCCAGACAACGTGGCTCGACGGCCTGCTGAACAACACGGCGACGAACCGTTACACGACCAAACTCGGGACCTACGACGCGTCGGCCAACCTGTTCTGGATGCACCGTTTCGGCAAGGCCGGACGAACCATGTCGCTGGGCGGCTCGGTGGGGGGCAGCAACGGCTGGGGAGACCGCACGCAACGGTCGGACTACGGCACCCTCGACGAGACGACAGACGGCGGAGAGTCGATCGTCGACCTCTACACCAAGGCTTCGGGCGACCTGACCTACAGCACGCTGAACCAGATCGGGACCCTCGGCACGCCGGGTTTCGACCTCTCGGCGCGGGCCAGCTATGCCGAACCGCTCTCGCAGTCGTCGCGCATCCAGTTCAGCTACCGCTTCAGCTACGACAAGTCCGAATCGCGGATCCTGAGCTACGACTGGGACCCGATGCTGAACGAAGTCCTGGAGCTGGATCCGACCACCTCGAACCTCTTCGACCGCAACCAGACCCGACACGTCGGGACCGTGGGCTACAACTGGGTCAAGAAGGACAAGATGACGCTCAACGCCTCGATCAGCTACCAATACTCGACCCTGAACGACGACCAGACCTATCCGGTGATCGCGACACCGGAACATAAGTACAATTTCTCGGCCTGGCTGCCGCGCGTGCGGTTCGAGTGGAAGCCGACCAAGATGCAGAGCCTCAACGTACAGTACCGGCGAAGCACTTCGACGCCGAACGTCAACCAGTTGCAGGATGCACTGGACCTGAGCAATCCGCTGCAAGTCTCGTTCGGGAATCCGGACCTGAAACAAAGCTACACCGATCGGCTCGAAGTACACTACAACCTGGCCGATCCGGAAAAGTCGACCAACTTCCACGTCTTCGCTTTCGCGACCTTGACGCAGGACTATATCGCCAACCACCGTCGTTTCCTGACCGAAGACACCGAATACCAGGGAACCACGATCGTCAAAGGGGCGCAGGTCTCCTCGCCGGTCAACCTGAACGGATACGCCAGCGCCAACCTGTTCGGAATCTACAGCTTCCGGATCAACCCTCTGCGGAGCAACATGAACATCGGCTTCCGCTACCAGTATGCCCAGACCCCGTCGATGGAGGACAACGTCAAGTACCTCTCGCGCAGCAACCGGATGGGGATGAACCTCTCGCTGACGAGCAACATTTCGGAATACGTAGACTTCACGCTGGCTTACCGGCCGTCGCTGAACTTCACCACGAGCCGACAGAAAGACCAGGCAGCGCAGCAGCTGAACCGCACGTTCGACCGCTATGTGGGCAGCGACCTGGCGGCGTTCCTGAACATCTTCCTCTGGAAAGGGCTCTTCATCAACGCCGACGCCACGTGGAAAAACTCGTTCGGGACCCAGGCTTCCTACTCGCAGCACTATGCTCTGCTGAACGCGGGGATCGGCTACAAGTTCCTGAAATACCAGCAAGCCGAAATCCGGGTATCGGGTTACGACCTGCTGAACCAGAACCGCGCGTTCCGCCAGCAAAGTTTCGACACCTACACGCAGACGACGTTGAGCAACATCCTGAAACGCTACTTCATGGTGAGCTTCACCTACAAGTTCGACACGCGTAAGGGACGCTCGGCGGACAATTACGGAACGGACGACCAACGGAGTATCTTCGGCGGCCGAGGCGATCGTCGTTCAGGCGGCGGAGCACCGATGGGTCCGCCTCCGGGCGGTGGCGGACCGGGCGGTCCCGGAGGCGGAGGACCTCGCTAAACGAGGGCGGGTTCACACCGGTTAGAAACAATAATCCGGTCAGGTCGAGTGAACGGGATTTAAACGGGGGATTGTTAGTAGTCAATTCTGTTCGACAACTCGATTTTGCCGGAGACGGGCGGTTTCTCTCGAGAAGAGAAACCGCCCGTCGTGCATTCGGCCGTTTCAACAGGACTTCCGCCCTCGCACGACTTCTCTGCGGCTGGCTTTCGCAGACGCGCGGATAAAAAATATTTTTAGAACGGTCAAGCGATACGTAGTATCGCCCGCCCAGCGGGGGCACCCGCGGCCGCGCGGCCCGAGCGCGTCCAACACGGTCTCGTCGCCCGCCCGCTTAAGAAGGAATTTCAAAAGTTTCGCACTTGGCGAAATCTTTATGAAATTCCCGCGGGCGACGCAAAAAGAATGTTTTGAAACAGCCTCCGGGCCGGACGCCCGGGAGCGGACGCAATCTTTGACGCGTGAGCGGCATAATTGCGGGCCTCCCGAGGGGAGGCGTTCGGCCCGCGCGCCTGCGGCGCGGTTGTCGTCGAGTTGTCGTTTTTTATGTGAAACGGCCGCGCGATCTACGATCGCGGTTTGTTTCGGGAGAATGGCGAACAAGGCCGACGCCAGCGGAGGCGCAAGTGAGCTTAGCGAACGTTGCGGCCTGCCGCGTGGGGTGGCGGCGGCCGTCAAGGTGAGATCTCGGGGGATTCCCGCGGGCGCCGCGCCCACAGGGCGTTTTATTTAGGGTTTTCTCTGTGTTATGGCGGGGCAACCGGTAGAGGGCGGATTTCTAGTGGCACCGGTTCGGAGCTTGCGAGGCTCGCCGAGCGTCAGCGAGAAATAGCGGGCCTTCGCGGGGCGAAGCTCCGGCCCGCGCACCCTGCGGGTGCGGTTCATGGCGGCACCGAGTCGAACGCCCGGCGGGAACGCGCAACGAGCACCGTCGAGTTGCGGGCTCGGCCGTTGGGTGGCGGCCGTCCCGCGCAATCTACGATTGCGGTTTGTTGCGAGTCAAAACGTTCTCACCCAAGGCGTTAGGCCCGCGCACCTGCGGCGCGATTGATTGCGGAGTAGAAAAGGCTCGAAGCCCACACGCCCTTGTGCAAGTTGGAAAACCGCGACTCAATGAGTCGCGTGTCCGCCGCCGTCCGGAGCGGCGGACACCACTCACCAAAGCTCCTGGGTCTCTCCGCCGGCATCGAACACGACTAAACGCTCGGCAGTCAATTGGAAAGCTGTTGGAGTAGAAAAGAAAAAGCCTCCCTCTCCGAGTCGAGAGAGGGAGGCTCGAGGGCAAGCAGAGAACCGCTTTGCCGACATCAATGCGCAAACTCCGCGAAGAAGTCGTTCCCCTTGTCGTCCACGATAATGAAGGCCGGAAAATCCTCGACATAGATCTTCCGCACCGCCTCCATCCCCAATTCCGGGAAATCGACCACCTCGACCGATTTGATACTGTTCTTGGCCAAGACCGCCGCCGGCCCGCCGATCGAGCCGAGGTAGAATCCGCCATGCTTTTTGCAAGCATCCGTAACCGCTTTCGAGCGGTTCCCCTTGGCCACCATCACCAGCGACCCGCCGTGCTCCTGGAACAGATCCACATACGGGTCCATCCGTCCCGCCGTCGTCGGCCCGAACGATCCCGACGCCATTCCGTTCGGCGTCTTGGCCGGACCCGCGTAGTAGATCGGGTGATTTTTGAAATATTCCGGCATCGGTTTCCCTTCGTCCAGCATCCGTTTGATCTGCGCATGGGCGATATCCCGCGCCACGATCAACGTCCCCCGGATATTGAGCCGCGTCTTGATCGGGTATTTCGTCAACTCCGCCCGCACGGCGTCCATCCCCTTGTCGAGGTCGATTTCCACGGCCGGAGCCAGTCCCGGCGCCTCTTTCGGCAAGAAACGAGCCGGGTTCTTTTCGAGTTGTTCGAGGAAAATCCCCTCTTCCGTAATCTTCGCTTTGATGTTCCGGTCGGCCGAGCAGCTCACGCCGATCCCCACCGGACAACTCGCCGCATGCCGCGGCAACCGGATCACCCGCACGTCGTGCACCAGGTATTTCCCCCCGAACTGCGCTCCCACGCCGCTCTCCTGGCAAATTTTCTTGATTTTTTCTTCCCATTCCAGGTCGCGGAACGCGCGTCCCCCTTCATTCCCACTGGTAGGCAGGTGGTCGTAGTAGTGCGCCGACGCTTTTTTGACCGTGGCCAAATTCGCCTCGGCCGAAGTCCCCCCGATCACCACCGCCAGGTGGTACGGCGGACAAGCCGACGTCCCGAGGTCTTTGATCTTATCCTTAATGAATTTCGTAAGCGACTCCTCGTTCAGCAACGCCTTGGTTTGCTGGTAGAGGAATGTCTTATTGGCCGACCCGCCCCCTTTGGTCAGAAACAGGAACTTATAAGCCATCCCCGGTTCGGCATAGAGGTCGATCTGTGCCGGCAGGTTGGTGGCGCTGTTCTTCTCGTCGGTCATGGTGAACGGAACGACCTGCGAATAACGCAGATTGCAATCCCGATAGGTCTCGTAAACCCCTTTCGAGAGCCACTCGGCGTCGTTCGCCCCGGTATAAACGTCCTCGCCTTTGCGTCCGATCACGATCGCGGTCCCGGTGTCCTGACAGGTCGGCAACTCGCCCTGAGCCGCCACCGCCTGGTTCAACAGCATCGTGTAAGCCACGAACTTATCGTTGTCGCTCGCCTCCGGATCCTTGAGTATATCGGCCAACTTCTGCAGGTGCGACGCCCGCAGATAGAACGACACATCGCGAAACGCTTCACGCGCCAAGAGATTCAACCCCTCGGGCGAAACTTTCAATATCCGCCGCCCGTCGCACTCGACCACCGAAACGTGATCTTTGGTCAACAACCGGTACTCGGTCGTATCTTCCGACATCGGAAACGGCTCTTGATATCTAAATTCTGACATGATTATTTGATTTTATTCCGTACAAAGTTACTGTTTATTCTTTTGTTACCGTATCCGACTGTCCCTTTCTTTCAAGAAAGGGACGGTTCCGTACAGTAGCCAAAGTACAACCGATTACTTCGGATCGAGCGTATCGGCGATCCGTTTGGCCAGGTATTGGTAATGCGCCTTGACCGCCGGATCAGAGGAGGCAGCCCGTTGCAACCGGCCTTGGAGAGCGCGCAGCTCGTAGACCACGCGTGCCGCCGATTCGCCGATCGATCCGTTCGTGGCCGACTTCGGGACGAGCGACAGCAACCGGTTGACGTAGATCGTCTGCAAGTTGCGCCGATAAGCGTCCGGCGCCGCACCGGTCGAGAGTTCGCGCCATACGCCGCGGTTCAAGTCTCCGAAGAAATCCGAAACCGTATAGGTATCGGCCTTCCCCAGTGCCGCTTCGGCCTGGACGAGGTTGCTCAGCAGCCGCAGGCTGAGCAGCGCGTTGATTCCGGCGGTCTGCACCCGGGTGAGGGTCTGCATGGCGGTGAGCCCCGTTTTGCCGAAAATATCTTCGTCGAGCAACCAGGTCGGCGTGGTGAACAGATGCCGGTCGAGGAAGGCCATCGCCTCTTTCTGCTTCGCTTTTTCCACATAGACGTAGATCGGTCCCGCCTGCTCGACCGTTTTCGGAGTTTCGTAAACCCCGCCGACCCATTTGGCCACGTGGCCGTTGTAGCGGATGAATTGCGAAACGACCTCGTTGTAGAGGGCCTTAAGGTTGTCGTACCCTTCGTTCGGCGTGCGGGTCCACTCCGGAATCCCCGCCAGAACCACCTTCAGATTCTTGATCCCCAGCTCGTTGGACCGCATCTGGTTATCCCCCAAGTCTTCGTTCTGTTCCCGCGGGTCGTTCGGGTTGGTCTCCGTCCCGAACCACAGCCGAGGATTCGCCGTCAGGCTGTCGATGATCCACCGGTTCAACAGCTCCGCTTCGGCCTCCGGCGTGGTCAGTTCCGGGAAACGGCGGTACCCCCACTCGATCGCCCACTTGTCGTACTCCCCGATCCGCGGGTAGAGCAACTCCCGTCGGATACCGTCCTCCGGCTGCGCCACGTAGTTGAACCGCGCGTAGTCCATGATCGACGCCGTGTGCCCGTGCCGGGCCAGGTACGACGCGCTCCGCAAACTATCCACCGGCGTCCGGGACGACGATCCGAAGTTATGCCGCAGCCCCAGCGTATGCCCCACCTCGTGCGACGATACGAAGCGGATCAGGTCCCCCATCAGCGCGTCGTCGAAAACCATTTTACGCGCCCCCGTATCGCTCGGCGAGGCCTGGATCAGGTACCAATGGTGCAAGAGGTTCATCACGTTGTGGTACCAGTTGATGTGGCTTTCGAGAATCTCGCCCGTCCGCGGGTCGCTCACGTGCGGCCCGCTGGCATTGGCCACGTTCGACGGCTTGTAGACGATCGCCGAGTAGCGTGCATCCTCCAAGCTCCAGGTCGAGTCCTCTTCCGGCGTAGGCGCCTCTTTGGCTACAATGGCATTCTTGAATCCGGCCCGTTCGAAAGCGGCCTGCCAGTCATTGACGCCGGCAATCAAGTACGGCACCCACTTCTTCGGCGTCGCCGGGTCGATGTAATAGACGATCGGCTTGGCCGGCTCCACCAGCTCGCCCCGCCGGTAGGCCTCCATGTCTTCCGACTTCGGCTCCAGCCGCCAGCGGGTAATCATCTGGATGTTCTTGATCCCCTGCGGATGTTTGTCATAGTCGATATACCGGTCCGTAAAGTACCCCACGCGCGGATCGAACCAGCGAGGCTGCATCGGTACCTCCGGCAACAGGATCAACGAGCTGTTGATTTCGTACGTAGCCGGCATCGGGCTGGGTTTGAACCCCGGGAACGGACTCTTCGGCGTGATCACGTAGCTGCGGGTACTCTTCATCTCGACGTTCTCCGGATAGCTCTTCACCCCCACGACATACGACTTGTCTTTCTGGAAACCGCCGATGTTCATATTGGTCTTGAAATAGTTGTCGAACCCGGTCAGCTCGACATCCCCGCCGATAAAGTCGGTCGCCTCCACCAGCACGGAGTCTTTCGCTTTCGTAGCGGCCTTGATCTCGAACGAGGCGACGATCGGCTGCAGGTTCGACCGCACGACGGCCTGGTACATATCCCCCGTCGTATCGCGCGGCAGCTCGCGGGTCGAGACGTTCTCGATGAAGAGCCGTTTTCCGTCGGGCGACTGCCGGAAACGGATCATGTTCTCGCCGATCGGGTCGCCGGCATAGCCGAAAAACCCTTGCCGCATATCAGCCGCGGCTTTCGAGATGCGGTTCACGATCAACATATCGCGCTCCATCAACGAGGTCGGAATCAGGAAATAATATTTTCCCTCCTGCTCGAAAACGGTGAACAGGCCGTCGCTCCGCTTGGCTCCCGCTTTGATGACGGCTGCGATGCTCCCTTTCGGAGCCGACTTTTTCGCGGCGGTCGTATCGGCGGCTGCGTTTTTCGTGTTCTTCTTTTTCGCGGTTGTTTCTGCTTTGACCGTTTTCTCGGTTTTGGCAGCTCTGGCGGATGCCGTCCCGAACGTTCCGCCGACGAGCAACAGGGCGGCGAAAAGGAGTATCCCTCTCTTAATCATGACAAATTAGGTCTCAAAAAAATGTTTCGATTACTGAATGTGCTTGGCGATCTCCTCTTCGATCCGCGACCCGCGCAGTTCGCGGGCGAGGATCGTCCCGTCCGGCCCGATCAGCATGATGTGCGGAATCCCCTGCACCCCATAAAGTTGGCCCACCACGCCGTTCGAGTCGATGATCTGCGGCCAGGTGATTTTCAAATCTTTAACTGCTTTGCCGAGGTTCTTCGGCTGGTCCCAAACGAAGAGTCCCAACACCTCCAACCCCTTGTCCTTGTACTTCTCGTAAGCCTTCGCCACGATCGGGGTCTCTTGTCTGCACGGCCCGCACCACGAGGCCCAAAAGTCCACCAACACGTATTTCCCTTTCCCCACATAATCCGACAGTTTCACCTTCCGTCCCGTGCTATCCACCCCCTCGAAATCGACGAACGGTTTCCCCGCCTCGGTCGCCAACTGCGCGTCTTTCCCCTCCTTGATATGCTTCAGCGGCGCAAATTCCCGAATCTCTTCGCTGGTTGCATCATAACAAGCCGAAAACTCGGCGGTGCTCATCTCGAAAGCGATGCCCCAAAAAACGAAGCCGCCGAACCAGTTGTCTCGGTTGGCCTGGAACGAGGCGCGGGTCATACGCTCGTAACGACTGTCAAGCTCTTTCCCGCGTGCTCGCTTCTCCTCCGCCGTCAAGGTGCTGTCGCGCCATATCCGGTCAAACCCCTTGTTGATGGAGGCTTTCTGCCCGTTGAGCCACGCGATCGAGTCGTTCAACGGCGTCCCCCCCACCTGCTTCGGATCGCTCAAGTCCACGGTGATTGTTCCGGGTTCGGCGATCAGGTTCGTAGCATACTTCTTCTTCAGTTCCAACCGCCGGATTCCGCTGTCGCTGCGCGTGAACTCGAACTTCCCGTCTTTCACCACCGCGCTGTCCAACGGGCTATTCTGCGTGTAATCGGTCATATAAACGGTCTTCCCGTTCTCCGACTCCGGCACCGTGCCCCGGACCGTATAACGCTGCGCATAGGTCGTTCCCAAACTTCCCGCGGCCAAACAAACGGCGGCTAACAGTAATCTTTTCATATCCTTACTTATTTTAAGTTTTGCATGTCATTGATCTTTAAACGCGTTCCGCAGGCGGTGGAGCGAAAGCTGGCGCCTGCTCCGGGACGGACATAGCAGGAACAAACTCTTGGCATTCTTTCGCCTCATTCGGCCTCGCGCCCACCTCCCGAAGCGGCTACGCCGCTTGGGCGCAGGGGCCGGCGACTCTTTGAGTCGCAACCTGCTGAAACATATTATCTCGCAATAAACCGCAACTCGAAGAGTTGTGCAAGCCGTCGCCCCTTTCCCGGTGAATTGCATTGCAGCCCGAAAACCGCGCCTGTAAGGCGCGCAGGCCGAAACTCCCGGCTGCGGAGGCCTGCAATTTCGCCATCGCTCAACGCGATGATTGCGTCCTCCGCGGGCTCCGGCCCATGTAACGCCGAAACAAACCCGAGCTGCAACTTGTATCAAACCGCGACCTCCGGTCGCGCGAAGACTGGTGTTTGCTCCAAAAGGTTCTGCCGTCGCCCGCAATTTTTCGAGATCTCACCATGACGGGCCGAAGCCACCCCCAGGCGGAGCCGCAACGTTCACTCCGTTCACTTGCGCCTCCGCTGGCTTCAGCCCTCTTAATTCCAAAACTTCTTTGACCGCTCGATGGGCAACTCATTCGAAAGCGCTGCAAACCGCGACCTCCGGTCGCGCGCCCGACGCCGCCCCACGCGGAGGGCGCCAGGTTCACTTCGTTCACTGGCACTCCGCCGGCGACGGGCTTTTCTAAAAAAACGTGTTGGACCGCGCGCCTTGGGAAATCATTCCCGATAAACTCCCGTTTATCGATTTGATTTCCCTCTTTAGGCGGGGCGCGCGGTTTACTCACAAAGGCCGAGAGAACCCTATATAACCCCCTCGACATACGGCGCATACCGCGCCGCAACGTCCCGTTGTCCGTTCTGCACCGCCACCACATAGAGGTTGTAGAGCATCTTCCAGCGATCCGCCCACTCGTCCTCCACCAGTTTCCGTTTGTTCCCCTTGAAGCGGCTGTAGTAGTCCACATACTCCGCCAGGATATCCCCCACGCGCCGCGCCAAGGCATTCCCCTTGTCGACGGCCCCCGCCTTGTAGTACGCCTCGACCAGGAACACCATCATGTCGTCGACCCGAAGCTGTTCGAGCGGCATCTCCTCCATCGCCCGGTCCAGCACCTCGATCGCACGGGTCGTATCCCCCTCGGCCGTGAGCGCGTTGGCCAGCCGCGCGAACGACGACCGCAGCTGCGACGTCAGGAAGCTCGTCGAGACGAAGTAGTCCACATAAACCCTCGGATCGCGCACATTCCCGTACCGATACTTGTTCATCAAGTTGTCGTACAGCGTCTCGGTGTCGATCCGCCCGACGCCGAACATGCGGTCGATCGGCGATTTGATCGGCACCAGCCGATAAGTCATCCCGTCCTGTTGCAGGTAGGACCACGATTCGCCGTCCCGTCCGCCGTAGTGTACGAGCCCCCACTTCATCAAGTCGGCCGCCGAGGTGAAGTGGATCGGCCGCGTCCAGTCGCCCGAAGCCAGCATGTCGAGCAACACCATCTCGCCCGCCAGCAACATGTTTTTGTCCGGATCGATTTCGAGGTAGATCGTGTCTTCGATCAGATGGGCATCCTCCGGCCGTACGATCCCGCTTTTCAAGACATTTTCCCGGTCGACCGGCACCGCGATCCGACGCGTCGGAACGATATTGAAGGTTTTCCCTTCGCGGTCGACGAGCTGTGTCCGCGGGTCGTCGCTGTTGACGACCGACATCACCTCCCGAGCCGTCCAGGTTCCTCCGCCCGGCCGCGGAATCTCACGGATGACGAACTGTCCGGTGGCATCCCCGTAGTACTTGTTCCGCGGCATCGAGTGCGGTATCGGGGCCGATTCGTTGGCTCGCATCCGCATCTGGTCGATGTACCAGTCGCCGCCGATGTACGACGAGTTCATCACCCGCACATCCGGCCGCACCCCTTCGACCTCCTGGTTGTACCACAGCGGGAAGGTGTCGTTGTCGCCGTAGTCGATGATGATCCCGTCGGGCAGCACGCCGGTCAGGTAGTTATACCCTAAGTCGCGCGCCACATAGCGGTGCGAGCGGTCGTGGTCGTCCCAGTTCTGGACCGCCAGCACGGTCGGCACCGAAGCGCACACCACGAACGCCACGGCCGCCGCCCATCGGGCGTCGGTTCGGAAAACCTTGCGTTCCAGAAGATCGTAGACCCACAGCAGCCCCAGCCCGATCCAGATCGCGAAGGCATAGAACGACCCCGCATAAGCGTAATCCCGTTCGCGCGGTTGTAGCGGCGTCTGGTTCAGGTAGAGAATAATCGCCAACCCCGTCATGAAGAACAGCAGGAAAACCACCAGAAAATTCCGCCCGTCGCGCTTGAGCTGGTAGAAGAAGCCGATCAACCCCAGGATGAACGGCAGGAAATAGTAATGGTTCCGCCCCCGATTGGCCGCGATCTCGGAGGGCAGATCGTCCTGCGGTCCGAGGTAGAGTTCGTCCAACGGCCGAATACCACTCATCCAGTTCCCGTCCACGATCGAGTTGTTCTGAATATCGCTCTGCCGCCCCACGAAGTTCCACAAGAAATACCGCCAGTACATATTATTGAGCTGGTAGGCGAAGAAGAAGCGCAGGTTCTCGCCGAACGTAGGCACGGTAACCATCTGTCCGTCCTCGGTCCGCACGCGCCGCCCCTTGACGTCGGCCCACCGTTTGTATTCCTGCACATGATTTCTCTGCGCGCTGTGCATCCGCGGAAAGAGCATCTTGGTTTTGCTGTCGAACTCGAAGCCTTTCATCGTCGACATGGGACGGTATTTCCCCTTTTCGTCCACGAAATACGAGTCGTCGTACTCCGACGCCACGGCCGGCGAGGCATAGCTCTCGCCGTACAACAGCGGCGGCGCGCCGTACTGGTCGCGGTTGAGGAACGAGAGCAGCGCATAAGGATTGCTCGGATCGTTGCTGTTCATCGGGGGGTTGATGCCGGCGCGGATCAGCACGATGCCGTAGGTCGAGATGCCGACGATCACCATCGCGGCCGAGAGCAGAATGGTATTCCACCCCGCCTGTCCGCTCCGTTGGGTCCGCCACACGCCCCAGCCCAAGCCGCACAGCAACAGCACCACGAACGTCGTGAGCCCGCTATTGACCCCCAACCCGAAACCGTTGACGAAGATCCGATCGACGAAAGCGCCGATCGAAACGACGGTCGGGGTCAGGATATAGAACGCTCCGGTCAGCAAGATCGACACGACGCCCGGTTTCCACAGATCGACCTTCGGCCGTCCCGGAAATTTCTTGAAATAATAGATGAACACCAAAGCCGGAATGGCCAGCAGGTTCAAGATATGCGCCCCCACCGACAGCCCCATCAGGTAGGCGATCAACACGAGCCACCGGTTGCTCCCCGGCCGGTCTGCGACGTTCTCCCACTTGAGGATGGCCCAAAAAACGACGGCTGTAAACAGCGACGACAGAGCATAAACCTCCGCTTCGACCGCCGAGAACCAAAAGGTGTCGGTCCAGGTATAAGCCAGCGACCCGATAGCGGCCGCACCGAGCACGGCCCCCCCCCTCGCACCGTTCATCCGTTCTTCGTCGGCTCCGTAGAGTCTGCGTCCGAGGTGGGCGATGGTCCAGAACAGGAAAGCGATCGTGAGTCCGCTCTCCAGAGCCGAAAGCGCATTGATGGCCGCGGCCACGTTAGTCGGATCGCCGGCGAAGATCGCCCCCAGCCGGTTGATCAGGAAGAAGAACGGGGTTCCCGGCGGGTGCCCCACTTCGAGTTTGTAACTGGTCGCAATAAATTCGCTGCAATCCCACAGGCTCGCCGTAGGTTCCATCGTCAGCAGGTAGGTGAGGCTCGCGATCGCAAAGACGATCCATCCGCCCCAAAGGCTGCGCTTGCCGAAACTGCTCATGACTCCAAATATATACTTAGGTAGATTGTTTTTCTTGCACTACGTTCCCAACACATAGCGGGGTTAAAGGTACGTTTTTTTTGTCGATCGGCCCGCTCTTTCGTCGCGGAGAGGGTCGATTTTACGGCCCGAGACCCCGGTCTGCATGCCCTGACAGACGGTTCGCCATCGACGCGCGAGCCGTCGACCCTATTTTGAATCACCCGGCTCCGGGCTACCGATATCCGTACTACGGGACGGTATATTACGTCGGCCGAAGCGGATACAGCTGGTCGTCGTCAACTGCAGGCAACAATAGCTACTTTCTGGACTT
>JAIDFC010000175.1 GCA_029054535.1 Rikenella sp.
GAGGGCGGTGCCGCTCGGCACTCGAACCTGGCAGCCTCTACCCTATGCTCTGCCCGCGCGCCTGCGAAATCCATCCGCGATCTCCCCTTGACGGGCCGAAGCCACCCCAGGCGGAGGGCCGCGTTCCTCGCAGGCTCGGGCGACCGCTCCGCTGGCCCCGGCCCGGAGGCAGTTTCACAACAGTCTTTGTCCGTCGCCCGCGGGAATTTCATCTCGATTTTGCTCTCGCAAAACGAGCGAAATTCCTACTTAGGCGGGCGGGCGACGGGCCCGTGTTCGACTGCGCTCAGGCCGCGCGGCCCCGCGTGCCCGCGATGGGCAAGAAGCTATTCGGACGAGAAAATCAAGCCCAAAGAGAAAACCCAACAAAACTGCGCATCGCTATAACGTTCTAAAAACAGTCTCTGTCCGCGCGCCATATAAGGCAGAGAGAACCCCAATAAAAGCCTCGCGGCGGGCCAATCCCCCAACCAAACAGAGAGACACCCCGTAAAAGCATACAAAAAGCCGAGCATTCTCGTTTCCCGGCAGAAAGCCTGCGCGAGAAACGAGGATACCCGGCAACAAAAAACCACCCGAGAGTCCCCCCTACTCCTCGATCTTCATGTTGTGGTAAACCCGCTGCACATCCTCGTCCTCCTCGAACTTTTCGAGCAGCTTTTCGATCGACTCACGTTGTTCCGGCGTAACCTCCTTCTGGTCGTTCGGAATCCGTTCGAACTCCCCGCTCAAGATTTCGTACCCCTTCTCTTCCAAGTAGTTCTGAATCTTACTGAACGCGTCGTAAGCGCCGTAGATAACCACCTCCTGCGTCCCGTCCTCGTTTTCTTCGGCAAAGACCTCGTCGACTCCGTAGTCGATCAGTTCCAGTTCAAACTCTTCGAGATCAAGCCCCTGAGGCGCCTTGATTTTGAAAACCGACTTGCGTTCGAACATGAAATCCAGACTGCCCGTAGTCCCCAACGACCCGCCGGCCTTGTTGAAATAGCTACGAACATTGGCCACCGTTCTGGTGTTGTTGTTCGTCGCCGCCTCGACCACGATCGCGATCCCGAACGGCCCGTAGCCGTCGTATTGAATCTCCTTGTAATCCGTATCCGTATCCTTCGAGACAGCCCGTTTGATCGCCCGATCGATATTATCTTTGGGCATGTTTTCCGACTTAGCCGTCTGGATCAACATCCTTAACCTCGGATTGGATCCCGGATCCGGTCCCCCGGCCTTGACCGCGATAACGATCTCCTTACCCAAGCGGGTAAACGTCTTGGCCATATTCCCCCAACGCTTGAGTTTGCGTGCCTTTCGGAATTCAAAAGCTCTTCCCATAACTATTTTCGATTCGGTGTTTCGAGAAAAATATGCGTATTGCGCAATACGCATGAGACTCTTTTTTTCAGCCCCCCAAAGGTAGAGCTTTTTCGCCGAAAAATGAAACTCGAACTTTCGCTCCGAAACACTATCTTTGGGAAATTATTCACCCGCCCCCCATGCGAATCGCGAATGATCACCGATAGCCAAAGAAAAAAGCTGCTCGCCCTCGTTTGGGGCCACCGTTTGTTCGGCCCTGAGGAGGTGTATAGCGAATCGGGAGAGATCCGAGTCGAATGTCCGGGCTATGCGCCCGAGTTTTCGGACGAAACGTCCGAGGAGGAGCTTTGCGCTCCGGATTTCGTCCACGCAGCCGTCCGGTATGGGGATACGGCGCTTTACGGAGCCGTTCGAGTCGATAGCCGCTCGTCCGACTGGCGCGACAGCGGTCGGATGACCGACCCGGCTTTCGACAACGTGATGTTTCACGTGGTGGGCGACCGGGATCGGGTTTTGGTACGCGCCGGACACGAAGTTCGCACCCTGGTTCTGCGACCGGAGGCAGCCATCGAGCAACACTACGCCCAACTGCTTCGCGAGGCGAAGAACGGCGGCAGTAACAGCTGCGTCGCCTTTTTCGGAGAGCTCGAGAGCGTCGAACAGGGTCAGATTCTTTCACGCTTAGTCGCCGACCGGCTGCGCCGCAAGGTGGCCGAGACGAAGGCCATCCACCGCTCGGTGGGACGAGACTGGAACGAAACGGCCTATATCTGCTACCTGCGTTCGCTGGGGATGGGCGATCGGAAACGCTCCTACGAAGCCTTGGCCCGCTCCGTACCGTTGCGTTGTTTCGTACGTTGCGCAGGCGACGCCCAGCAGGCCGAGGCGCTGCTGCTCGGGCAGTCGGGCTACCTGACCGTAGCCTCGGCCGACGATCCCGCGATCCGACAGCTACAGGACATCTACCTCACGCTGAAAAAAGAGTACGACCTGCGCCGTCCGGTCGTCTCCTGGTCCGGGATGGGAGTCCGGCCGACCTCGCTACCGCCCTCGATGCTCCAGCAAGCGGCAGCTCTGTTGGTGCGCACGCCGCTGCCGGCCGAACGCGTCAGAGAGGCGGCCCAAGGCGGCATGACCGCACTACGCCGCCTGTTCGGCGGCACGGGTGAAACGGGAGTCAGTCCCGAAAAAACGGACTTGCGGATCATCAACTTCGTCATTCCACTGCTGACGGCTATGGGACGCGAAACGAACGATGCCGAACTACAGGAACAAGCCTTGACGCTCTACGAAGAGGTGGCGCCGGAAAAGAATCGATACACGCGACTCTGGGCGACGGCTCTCGACCTGCGCAGCGCCTCTGACTCGCAAGCGGTGATCCAACTCTGCACCGAATACTGTGCAAAAGAGCGGTGTGCGGATTGTCCCATAGGCATCCTACAGATGGTCCGACTCCACAAAAAACTCCGAGCCTCAAAATGATTATAAATCGGATTCTACATACTTCGTTCATTGGCTACTGTTCTTATTTGTGAACCATCGAGTTCACCGGGAGGCCCAAACGATGCGTAAGCATCGCCAGCCCGCCGCGGATCCCCGTTGGGGCTTTTACCGGGGGTTTCTAAGATCGTTATAGCAATGCGTAGCATTGCCCGCCCAGCGGGGGCACCCGCGGCCTGCCCGGCCGACGCGTTCGCGCCACGGCGGGCGGCCTTTATTTGGGGGTGTCTTTGCCAATATGTCCCGCGCGCCGCGCCTAAGTAGCGAAATACGCCGTTTCAATGAGAATTGAAACGGATGAATTTCGCCGGCGCGCAGCCAGAGGTGGTTTTTAGAACGGGAAAGCGATACGTAGTATCGCCCGCCCACCGCGGGCACGCGGGGCCGCGCGGCCTGAGCGCGTCCGACACGGTTCTCGCGCGCCACGCCTGAAGAGGGAAATCAAACCGATGAACGGGAGTTCATCGGGAATGATTTCCCCAGGCGCGCGATCAGAGAATATTTTTGGGGAGAATATTCCGCGCGCGCCTGCTGGGTTCGGAAATCGTTCAAATAACGGGAGTTGTTTGAACAAGATTTCCGCCAGCGCGCGGACAAAGCAAGAGTGCAGAGGTTAGGCAATCCCGCTCAGCGGGCGGGCGAGCCACCGCCAGCCCAGGCGGAGGGCTGCGACGTTCACGGTGCTCACTTGCGCCCCCGCTGGCGTCGGCAAAAAAACAATTTAGCAAGCGGTCTCTGCTCGGTACGTTGCTCGGTTGTTCACAGAGAGAGAACAGTTCCGTACGGTAGCCAAACACAGGTATGTCAATAACAGTACAGTTAATAAAGCCTTTTATGAAGCGTTGTATTTTCGGGATGATCGTTTTTCTGTTTTTGGGGAGCGGTCGCAGTTTTTCGGAAGAGTTGAAGAGCGCTCGGATGGTTTTCGAGCATACCGTTTACGATTTCGGTCAGATCAAGGAGACAGCTGGCGACGTGAGCCACACATTTCGTTTCACGAATCGCGGGAATTTACCGTTAGTGATTCAGAGCGTGGGCGTATCGTGCGGCTGCACCTATCCGGAGTTCAGCAAAGAACCGTTGTTACCGGGTCGGAGCGGCGAGATGAAGATCACGTTCGATCCGACGAATCGTCCGGGTCGGTTCGAGAAAGTGATCAGCGTCTCCAGCAACGACCCACGGGGGAGCATTCGGCTGACCATCACCGGCGAGGTGGAGGGTCGTCCGCGGACGATACAGGACGATTATCCGTATTCCGTATCCTCCGGCTTGCGAATCGCCGACCGGAGTTTGGTTTTGGGGACCTTGCCGCGCGGGAAGATCACGGTTCGGAGCGTGGGGATCGCCAACGGCGGGAAGAGCGCCGTAAAAGTGGGAATCGACACAGCCGGACTACCGGCATGGCTGAGCGTTCGGGCGGTCAAAACGACGCTCGCACCGGGCGAACGGAGCGAGATTCGCCTGACATTCGATGCCTCGCGCGCCGACCTGTGGGGCAAATATCGGCACCGTTTCGGCTTGATCGTCAACGGCGAGAGACAGCCCGATCCGGTGGAATTGACCTCTATCTTCGCCGAAGACTTTTCGTCCCTCTCTCGGACTGAGTTGAAAGGTGCGCCGCGGGCAGACTATTCGTCCTTTTTCTACCACTTCAGCGACCAGCCGCAGGGAAAACCCCTGACTCGCCAGTTTCAGATCAGCAACGGCGGCGAACGGGATTTGATTATCCGTCATATCGGCCCGACGAGCAGTCGGATTCGCGTCAAAGCGGACCGAACGGTGATTCGAGCGGGCGAGACGGCGACCCTCACGGTAACATTGGATACGAAAGGGATGACCGGGCGTCTGTCGGAAGGTTTGACTGTCATCACGAACGATCCGTCGCGTCCGGCTCGGGAGATCCGGGTCCTGGCCACGATCGAGTGATCGCGCGTGCCGTCGTGCGCCGCCCGGCTCCGGGCTTCCGCGACAGCGGTCTGCGCGAAACACAGAGCGGTTCGGGAAAGGTGTATTACGTCGGCCGCAGCGGATACAGCTGGTCATCGACCGCTTCGGATATCATGACTTACTTTTTATACTTCAACTATAGCGTGATCTACCCGAATCGCAACGACCACCGTTCATACGGTTTTCAGTTGCGTTGCCTCCAGGAATAGGGAGAGGACGGACAAGACAAGACAAGACAAGACAAGACAAGACAAGACAAGACAAGAC
>JAIDFC010000176.1 GCA_029054535.1 Rikenella sp.
ACCCGGACCCCAGCCCCCCCAGCGTATAAGCGGCGCGGATAATCACCGGATACCCCAATTGATTCGCCACCCGCTTGGCATCCTCCACCGTCGTAACCGCCTCGCTCTTAATGGTCTTAACCCCGATTTCGTCCAATCTATGGACGAACAGATCCCGGTCTTCGGTATCCATAATCGCCTGCACCGGCGTCCCGAGCACGCGCACGCCGTATTTCTCCAAAACCCCGCGCTTATAAAGCTGCACGCCGCAGTTCAAAGCGGTCTGCCCCCCGAACGCGAGCAGAATCCCCTCCGGCCGCTCCTTCGCAATCACATCCTCGACGAAATCCGGCGTTACGGGCAAGAAGTAGACCTTGTCGGCAATCCCCTCGCTGGTCTGCACCGTGGCGATATTCGGGTTGATCAAAATGGTGTATATCCCCTCCTCCTTGAGCGCCTTGAGCGCCTGCGAACCCGAGTAGTCGAACTCTCCGGCCTCCCCGATCTTCAACGCCCCCGAACCCAGGAGGACTACTTTTTTTATGCTGTTGTCTGCCATGACTCTATTTGTTCTTGTATTGGTCGATTAGGTCGATAAACTGGTCGAAAAGATACTCCGTATCCACCGGTCCGCTCGTAGCCTCCGGGTGGAACTGCACGCTGAAGAACGGCAAGGTTTTATGTTTAATCCCCTCGATCGTATTGTCGTTCAGGTTGATGAAATACGGCTCCCAATCTTTGCCCAAGCCCGTCGGATCGACGGCATAGCCGTGATTCTGAGAGGTAATGACCGCGCGGTCGGTCCCCACCTCCAGCGCCGGCTGGTTATGACTCCGATGCCCATACTTGAGCTTATACGTAGTCGCCCCGGCCGCCCAGCTCAAGAGCTGGTTCCCGAGGCAAATCCCGAAAATCGGCCGATCGGCCTTCTGTGCCATAGCCCGCTTGATATTTTCGATCGTCGCCCCGCACAACGCCGGGTCCCCCGGTCCATTGCTGAGCATCACCCCGTCGTAATCCAACGTGCTGAAATCGTAATCCCACGGCACCCGAACCACCGTAGCATTCCGATTGTACAAGCACCGGATAATATTGTACTTACACCCGCAGTCCACCAACACGATCCGCCGCTTCGCCTCCGGATTTTCGTAGGTAATCACCTCTTTGCAAGAGACTTTCTCGACAAGGTTCTCCTGATTCGGATTATGGAACGGCATGGCGTCGGCCTTGGAAAAATCGGCCTCCTGCACCAACTTCCCGAGCATCACCCCCCGCTCCCGTATAATTTTGGTAATTTGTCTGGTATCGACACCGAAGATCCCCGGCACATTATTTTCAGCCAACCAATCCGACAAGCTCTTAACGGCATTCCAATGGCTATACCGAAACGAGTAATCGCTGATAACCAACCCCTTGATATGCACCCGGTCCGACTCGAAAAACTTAGGCAAACCCGTGGCCGCATCGGTCGCATCAGTGTCCGGCACCCCGTAGTTCCCGATCAACGGATAGGTAATCACCAAGATCTGCCCCGAATAAGACGGGTCTGTCAAACTCTCCGGATACCCGGTCATGGCCGTAGAAAAAACGACTTCCCCCGATACAGAACTCTCTGCACCGAACGAGAAGCCGTCGAACTGCGTACCATCCTCTAAAATCAAGCGGGCGGTCGTACTTTTCAGCATGTCAATCTTCAGAATTAGTTTCTGAGTTACAAAGATAACGCTTTTTCCGAAATTCCCACGGACGCTTCGCCCAATTTTCCCTACTTTTACCCTCGCAACTATCGACGGTGAATGGACTTTCGCTGTCATGAGCCGCAAGAGGGTACCTTTTCCGAAGAAAGAGTACGATTCGGTTGCCGGAAACAGAAACAACAAATGAACGATACGATATGCTGAGTAAAGCGGAGATCAGACGGATCCGGTCGCTGGGCGACAAGGCGGGACGACAAGCCGAAGGAGTTTTCGTGGTCGAGGGCGAGAAGCTCGTGGGCGAGTTGCTCGGATCGGGTTTCAGGGTTCGGGAGCTTTATCGGGTGGGAGAAAACCTCTCCGCCGCCGAAATGGAGCGGATTTCATTTCTGCGGACACCGACGCCGGTACTGGCCGTGGCCGAGATCCCGACAGCCCCAGCCTCGCCGACGAGTTTCGAGGGGCTTTGCCTGGCGTTGGACGGCGTACAGGACCCGGGCAATGCGGGGACGATCCTCCGGCTGGCCGACTGGTTCGGCATACGGGAGGTCTACTGCTCGCCGGCGACGGCCGACTGCTGGAGCCCGAAAGTCGTTCAGGCGACGATGGGGGCGATTTTCCGAGTTCGAGTCCATTACGGGCCGCTGGAGAGGGCGCTCGCAGGGGCTGCGGAAGCGGAGATCCCGATCTACGGAACCTTTCTCGAAGGAGAGAACATCTACGGCTGCAACCTCTCGCCGAACCGGGGCGTCGTCGTGATGGGCAACGAGGGGCGAGGGATTTCTCCTTCGATAGCTGCGCTTATAACAAAAAAACTATACATCCCTCCTTATCCTCCCTCGGCCTCGGGTCCGACTTCCGAATCGCTCAACGTAGCGATGGCGACGGCGATCGCCTTATCGGAGTTCCGCCGCCGCTGAGACGCTCATTCATCGAATCCGACCGGCTCGCCGCGCTCCGTCCTCTCCCTATTCCTGGAGGCAACGGTGCCGCTGGGCACTCCAACCTGGCCTGCCGGGTGAGAAAGATGTCGCAGCCGAAGCTCAAGTGGGAGGCATCGGTACTCCCCGTAGGAATCGTCGACGACCAGCGGTACCCGCTGTTGCCGACGAGCCGCAACAGACCATTATCATAACCGCGGAGGCCCGGAGCCGGGAGACGGATTTTTGTCGGCCTGCCGTTTCCAGGCCTGACAGACGAAGTGCGTTTGCAAGAAAACTTCGTCCTCGGGAGCGCCCCGCGCAGAGACCGGCGACTCATAGAGTCGCGGTTGCTTTCGGGTTTGCTGTTGGTTTCGGCCTGTTTCCTGATCGAAGCCATCCGTTTCCGCCGGGAGAAATATCTCTCACGAGCAGAATGTAACTCTTTCCTCTAATCCGCTCGAGCCGCGGAGGCTCATCCTTTTTGGTATGCCCCAAAAAGGATGCAAAAAACGCATCCAAGGAGGCTTCGCCCCCTGGGCAATCCCCCTTATCTCTCTTTCGGCAGTCGACGCATCGCCGACAACCGCGATCAGAGATCGCGCGCTGGGCGATTCATTCGGATTCGCCACAAACCGCAATCGTAGATTGCGCGGATCGCCGCCACCCCACGCGGCGGGACGGTGCCGCTCGGCACGCGAAAATTGGAGCTGGCTCGGAACACTTTCGATGACGTCGGCCTAAAACCTATCTTTAGAGCGCGCGCCTCCTTTTATCCGAGCCGCCGACAGCGGGAGGCCTTTGGGACTGAAACTGCCTGTAAAACACCCGAATGGTGCGCCACCACGCGGGATGGCGGTGGCTCGCCCGCCCACAGGGCGGGATTTCCTAACCTTTGTACTCTTGCTTTATCTACGCGCCGGGCGATTCGGTCGGAATCACTATAAACGCGATCTCTCCATGACGGACGCCGCCCCCATGCGGAGGGCGCAACGTTCACTTCGTTCTCTTGCTACTCCGCCGGCGTCTGTCAATCTATAAGCCGAATCGCTCCGAAAGCCGTCGCCCGCAGGAAGCCTCGGTGATCTCCCTATGTCGGGCCGAAGCTACCCCAGGCGGAAGGCCTCATTCCTCGCAGGCTCGGGCGACCGCTCCGCTGGCTTCGGCCCTTTTAACACCGGAACAAGCTGCATCTCGCAACCAACCGCGACCTATGGTCGCGCGGATCGCCGCCACCCCACGCGGAGGGACGCAACTTCGTCGGAGCTCGTTGCTTCCCTTGCTGGCGGCAATCCGAAGCCGCTAAAAAATTCACCTCTACTGTCGCCCGCCATAACACTGAGAAAACCCAAAATAAAACGCCCTGTGGGCGCGTCGCCCGCGACACCGACCATCCGGATAAAAAACAGTAATGCTGACCGATAACAAAACAACCGGTTTCCCATCCCGAAAGATGGAAAACCGGTTGCGCTCTTCTCCGCAAGGCCGAACCAGCAGCCCTGCTCCTCTGATAAGAATCTACTCTTCGATAATCACGCGGAAGCCCACGTTCCGTACCGCCTGCCACGGCAAGAAATGCTTGCGTGTCGCCAAGCTCGCATTCTTGGTACGGTCGATCCACGACCCGCCTCGAACCACCTTCTCGGCATTCGACACATTCTTCGCATCCGCCTTCGCATCGTACGGATAAGGCCGATAGTCCGACCGCGTCCATTCCGCCACGTTCCCCTGCATGTCATACAATCCCCACGCGTTCGGTTTGTACGAGCCGCTCTTGCCGAGCAACATATTGCCGTCGTCCACCGACGCATCCTTCGGCAGGAAATCCCAGTACTTGAACACCCGGCTCTTCGGATCCATCGGCTGCGGATCGACCCCGCTCACCGCCATCTTCTGCAACTGGACGTCGGCCAGGTTTTCGTACGGCGAGAAGTCGCTGTCCGCCCCCCACCAGTTATCGCCCGCAGCACCCGCACGAGCGGCCCACTCCCACTGCGCCTCGGTCGGCAAGGTGATCTTCAGCCCCGTCTGTTCGCTGAGCTTGCGGCAATACTCCATCGCTTGTTCCCAGCTCACCCGGATCGCCGGACGCCAGTCTTCGTTCACCAAGTAATTCGGTCCCGTATGGTCTTTCCAATGCTGACCGATCAGGCGATTGTCATGCTCCGGGAACAGTGCCCGGAACTGTTCGTTGCTCACCTCGATCTCGCCCATCCAGAACGAACGGCCGATCTTCACTTTCGACTTCGGCGCAGCGATCCCGTGGTCGGCCCCCATCACGAACGTTCCGGCCGGAATCCGGACGAAATTCATCGTAATCCCCGGCGCAATTTCGACGCTTTTCTTATTGTCGTCGCCCACCATCGCCTTCGCTTCCGAAGACGAGAACGGCCAACCCTTCACCTTGATCTTCTTCACAGCCGGCTCCGGTTGCGCGGCCGGTTTCACCGGCTGCGGTTTCGGCTGCCCGTCGAGATAAGCCGCGTAGTCGCGGATCTCCTGCTGCCAATCCACCGCCGAACCGTTGGCATACTTCGCCGCCAGTTCCTTCCGCCGCTGCACCTGGTCGTACCCGTGCTGACCCACCTTCAGGTCGCGGATTTCGAAGAAGGCACTGTGATACGGAGCATTGAAGTCGATCCAGTTGTAGAGCGTTTTCCACTCCTTATTGGTCAATTCCACTCCGTGATGCCCGTTCTGGAGCATCTGCACCATCTCGCTGTTCGAGGCGTTGAACTCGTACGGCACCAGGACGTACATATCCGCCTCCGGTCCCTGCCGGTAGAAGTACGGGTGGAAATCCAGATAACTGTCGCTGAACTTGTACAAATTGTTGTGCCGTCCGCCGGTAAAGTTCTTACCGCCGGCCGCGCTTTCGTTGTTGTGGCACGCCACGCACGCCCGATCCAAGATCGGCTGGATCTCCAGTTCGAACGTAAACGGCCGTACGCCTCCCTCCGGCACCTCGATCTTAGAAGCACTCTTCTGCGAAGCAATCGTCCGCTTCGGGATCGGCATCAGGTTCTGGTCTTCATGACACCCGACGCACGACACCGTCTCGCCCGGCATCCCGACGAACCAGCTCCGCATCCACTGAATGGCCCGTCCCAGCGAGTCGAGCGGCTGCAGCGACACCGGCGTATTGGCCGGAATCGTAAAGATCGCCGACCCGTCGGCCTCTACCGGCACCTCGCCCAACAGCCGTTTGATATCCCAACCGGACTGAATCCCTTGCGCCGAGTGGTTCGACGGGGAGTCGCGGTAAGCATATTCATAGGTAAAGACGCGCAGCTTTTTGACCGTCCCGCGCGGAACGCCCGGCAAGCCCTCGCCCTCGTAAATGTCCTGGATGAAGACCGTAGCCTCTTTGCTATCTTCGTTGATTTTGTCCGGAATCACCGGCGGCGTAACCCGTTTCACCTCCGGAATGGCATTGATATACCCTTCCTCTTCCCCCTCGACGAGCAGCGTTACGTTGTCGTAAACGTCCACCAGATAAATCCCCCAAAGCGAGTTCGGGGTCAGTTTCGCCGTTACCAAGAAGTACTTGTCGCTCAGCGGTTGCGGTTTGATGAACTGCGGCCACACGCCGTTCACCATCTCGTCTGCGATGATCGGTTCGATCGGTCGGGTACTGAACGGAATCTCCTGCACCATCCCTTTCTCTTCCTTGCGCGACTTGGCCGGATCGAAGATAATCAACCGACCGGACCGCGCAATCCCGTGGTGGCCCGAAATAATTCCGACAAAAGCGCTCGAGCTACCCGGCAGCGGCTGCATGTCGAACGTGGAGTTCGGGAAATACGACCCGCTCCCATACAAGTTCTTATTTTCCGTCCCGTCCGGGTTCATGTGCATCACGAAGCGCGAGAAGTAGTGGATCAAGTCCGTGTACTCCCACCGGGTATACATCACGCGCCCATTATTCATCACAGTCGGGTTCCAGTTGTTGTCCTGGTCGAAAGTCAACCGCCGCAGATACCCCGTCTTCGGGTCGTACAGCGCGAAGTTCCCCACGGCATCCGCCCCGTCCACGCACGGCACGCCGTGGTACCCCAGCGTGGTATTGATAATCATCCGCCCGTCCGGCAGGTAAGCCCCGTCGGCAAATTCGACGTCCGGTTCCGGAATAGCCGCCGTGATGTTCTTCAAGCCCGTCCCGTCGGTCTTCACCTCGAAGACATGCCAACGCCGAGCCGAATCGACCGACGTAAACAGCATCCGGTCGGCATCCCAATGCAGATGCACGTCCGTTACCGGCGCGTCGGTGGTCGGTTTATAAATCACCCGTTCATCGATCTTATCCCCCCGAAGATTGGAGAGCTCGACGATCGACGCCCGGAAACCGCCGCGCGACGCCGAATACTGGTTCGACCAGTTATTGGGCTGCGTCCCCAGCGACGGCGCCATCACATACCGTGCGCTCCGCCCCAGGTCATATTTCGTTACCACGATCTTGTCGCCGTCCAACAGCGGATTGGCCATCAAAATCTCGCGCTTCAACGCCAACGCCTTGCCGGCCGCATCGATCGTCGCCGCGTCGCCCTGATAAATACCATCGAATCCCTTGGCCGCGAGACTCTTGAGCTCGGCATAAGCCGCCTCGTACTTCACCCCGTCGAACCCTTTCATTGTCTTCATGTCAGCCAAAGCCTTCCCCACCGCCGGAACATTCAGCCAAGCGAGCTGTGCCTGCAAATTGAGCACCGTCTCCGCCTCCTTAGCCAGCTCCATGTAGCCGAGGATCCGTTTTTCGACATTCGCTTCCGCCTCCAACGCCTCGATCTTGGCATTAAAATAATCCGGCTTATCGAGCTGCCCCACGATCTTCACCACGGCCGCCCGTTCCAACGCGGTCCCCGGCGAGGTCAGCCAGTCCGATATCGGCGCGCCGATAAAGGTCCCCAGCCGGTCCTGCACCTCCGGACATGCCGCTACCAATGCCTCCGCCTCCTTGCGTCCGTTGCTCACCATGATCTTGAAGATCGCGCTCCCGCCGCTGGCCCCCTCGTCGATCCCGATCTCGGAGTCGAAACGCGCATACTCGCCGTTCAGCTCATAGGTCAACAAACTATTGGCATGGGCAATCATCCCGTGATCGTACTTCGTATCGCGAATCTGCAACTTATTCCCTGCCAGATTCTTGTCCACGCTGGTCCAGTTCCCTTCGATCCGCTTCACCTTAGGTTTCATGTCCCCGATCCGGACCACCGTCCCGTCGGTCTTCGTAAACCGGGCATCGGCCCATACGGCATGGTCGTAGTCCGTCCCGTCCGGCGTCCCCCACGTTACGAGCGAAATCTCCTTCAGCCCGGTCAGATCGACCGACACTTTCCCCGGAGCGGTCCCGCGCCGATACTCGGTCGAGACGTACGGCAGCCCGTTCGGCGAAGCCGCCGCCACCTTTTCCTTAGCCGCCAACGCTTGTTGGAGCCAACTTTTTTGCACTTTTTTCCGGACCGGTGCCGAGGCTGCCGCCGTCGCTTCGCCGATCGTAGCAAACGACGCCAGCGCAGCCACTGCAACACAAGCCCCCCATCTCAGAGCCGTTGTGCGAATGGTTTTCGTTTTCATTTGGTTGTTTGGTGTTAGTTCTTTGTCATTCATTGTCTCCGGTACCATACGAACGGGTTATTCCGAGAACGGGCAGAAGGTGGAGATAAAGTCCACCGCCCCGCTCCGCAAGGGTTGTCCGCCGCGCCCGTCGTAAGCCCAGACCACCGCCCCGGTCGAGTCGATCTCGACCAGCTGCGCCGCGGTCTGCTCTTCGGCCGGCAGATGCCCCTGCCAGTTGGAAATCAACGTATTTCCGTTCGCCAACCGTTCGGTCTGCGCCACAAAATGGAGCGGCACGCCCGCCACCGAGTCGATCCGCGCAACCTCCGCCCCGCTCTGCCGGTCGATCTCCACCGCACAATGCCCGTCGCCCAACGCAACAAGCAGCCGCCGCCCACCGTCGATCTCCTGCACGGCAAACGGAACTCCACCCACCTCATACGTCGCCACGAGGGTCGAATCGTCTTTGATTTCCAAGACTTTACCGGCCGTAATCACCGGAACGAGGTAATTCCCATTCTCAGCCTTCGTAACCCGCCGGAACTGCCCGTGCGCTTGTTCAATCCCAAGATCGTACCGCACCTCGCGCCGCACCGCAAGCCCTGTCGAATCGAGCTCCACAATCCGGGCCGGCGTCCCGCAAACGGCCAGCAAAAAGCCCCCATCCGGCAGCACTTTCGCCGTCTGGAGCTCCTCGCCCTCGACCACATCGGTATAATCCCACACGATCGTCCCCCCGCCGTTCGTCGAATCGCGTTTCACCACGCGCGCCCCCCGCCGATACGACAAAAGGACATCGCCCGTCCCCGGCACGATCTCGACGCTGTTGCACTCCGACCGCCGCGGCAACCGGTAGGTCCACTCGATCGAGTCCCCGGCGCTCCGATTGACCACCGCGACGGTATTCCAGAACGAGCCACCGATCAGCACTTTCTCCTGAGCGGTTCCTTCGCCCGCCGCGTCCGAACCCGAAGCCGCCCCGCAGCACGAGGTCAGCGCTACCGCCCCCAGTGCAACGGCGAACATAACATTAAAACGTTTCATCATCATTTTTCTATTGTCCGTAGCGGAGATTTTTACTTCGACAAATCGTTGTACATCTCGAACCCTTGGTCCGGGGTCAACCCGTCGTGCACCACGGCGCTCACGGCCTGGATCATCGCCGCCGGATGCGCCGACTGGAAGACGTTCCGCCCCATATCGACCCCCATCGCACCGTCGTTGATGGCCTTGTAGCACAACTCCAGCGCTTCGCGTTCCTCGAGCTTCTTCCCTCCGGCAATGACGATCGGCACCTGACAAGCATTCACCACCTTGGCAAACCCGTCGCAATAATAAGTCTTCACAATATTGGCCCCGTTTTCCGCACAAACCCGCGAAGCGAGGCCGAAGTACTTCGAATCCCGCACCATATCTTTCCCCACAGCGGTAACCCCCATGGTCGGAATCCCGTATTTGTACCCCGAATCCGCCGTCCGTACGAGGTTCTCGATGGTCTTCGCCTCGAACTTGTCGTTCCCCATGGCCACCATCACGGCCATCGCCGAAGCGTTGACCCGCACGGCATCCACCGGATCCAACACGCACTCGTTATTCAAATCGGTCAAGATCGACGAGCCGGCCGAATAACGCAAACAGATCCCTTTATTGAACGTCGGCGGCACCACCGACCGCAGCGACCCGCGCGTACACATCAGCGAGTCGGCATACTGAATCAGCGGCACGATATTCAAGTCCAACCGTTCCAACCCAGAGGTCGGCCCCATGATATACCCGTGGTCGAACGCGAGCATCACCGTCCGTCCCGTACTCGGCCGAAAGATCCGCGAAAGCCGATCCTTCATCCCCCAATCGAGGTTGTCCGCCCCCTTGACGAAATAGTTCTGTCCCTGTACCGGAATCCCGATCCCGTAATCCTTATCCTTGTTCTCAAGGATGCCATCCATATCTGCCATGTCTTCTCTGTTTTTTCTTGGTTTAAAGATTGATTATTCATCGGTTACACCTCCGACACGAATCCTGAGGCCGCGCCTGCAGGGAACGCAACCCATCGCACAAGCGATCGGAAAGTTGCGGGCCTCCGCTGCGGGAGGCTGCGGCCCGCCGTGCCTGACGGCACGCAAAAAAGACCGGTCGAATCGATATAACCCTACATTATTCCACCGCCGCGGCGAAAGCCCCGAACATGCAAGCCCACGACGAAGCGCCGCTATCCGCATGCCCCACCGACTTCTCGCCATAGTTCCTGGCCCGTCCGAAGTTGGCCTTCATCTGCACGGTAGCCGCCGCGCCATCCGCCGCCGCTTCGGCCCCGGCCTTCAGAACCGCCGCCACGTCGTCGCTCGAGCAACCCTCGATCGCCTGCACCGCCGGATGCAACGCATCCATCATGGTCTTGTCCCCCGGCATAGCCTTGGTGTTCTTCTGCACCCCGGCCAGTCCGCCTTTGAACATCGCCTTGACCTGCGCAGCATCCAGCTCCGCCGCCCCCGCCGGCACGCCGTCGCTCATCCCGAGCAACAACCCGCCGAGCAACGTCGACGTCGACCCGCTGGTCTCCATCATCACGCCGAAGCCCATATCCCCCAGCAACGTCTTGAAATCCTTCCCCGCCGCATCGGCCGCATCCGAGACCTTCGCAATGGCATTCAACGCCGTAACGATCGCCTCGCCATGGTCTCCGTCCCCGATCACCGCATCGAGTTCGCTAAATTCACCGGCCCGCGCCGTAACATCCGCCAGCGCCCGCCGGATCATCTTCTGAAAATCGGGTATCGTTAGTTTCTGACTCATACTCTTTGTGTATTAATCGTGCAGTGTATGGGGACGATTACTTCCCGAACCGCCGCCAGTACGGCGCATCGGCCTTATAATTCTTGAGCAAATCGAGGTGATCGGCATCCAGTTTGCCGAGGATCATCTGGAACCCGGCCTGTTCCTGTACGGTCAACAACTCGCCCGCATAGCCATCGGCCACCGTAATCCCCGCCGCAGCCAGTTTCTTGGCCGCCGCCCGGTAGACGATGAACTGCTCCATCAAAGTAGTGGACCCCACCCCATTGATATACAACCGCCCGTGGGGCGGGCGGGGGGTGGCGGGGGGGGGGGGGTGGGGGGGCCGGGGGAG
>JAIDFC010000177.1 GCA_029054535.1 Rikenella sp.
GCATTGCCGTTCGCTTTGATCGGTTACACGCTGGGGGTGCTCGAGGCGGGGTTCGGTCCGTGGGTGTTGGCGGGGGTGTTGGGCTGTATGGTCTTTGCCCGGAATGCGGCGATGGGGTTCAATCGATTGGTCGACAGGCGGTTCGATGCTGCGAATGCGCGGACGGCTGGGCGAGAGATTCCGGCCGGACGGGTGAGCGTCAGGGCGGCGGGATGGTTCGTGGGGGTGAATGCGGCGGCTTTCGTGGCGGTGGCGGCGATGTTTAATTCGTTGACCTTCTGGCTTTCGCCGGTAGTGCTTTTAGTTGTGCTGGGGTACAGCTATACGAAACGTTTTACCGCTTTGTGTCATTTGGTTTTGGGGCTGGGGCTGGCGATGGCGCCGAGCGCGGCCTATATCGCGGTTACGGGGACGTTGATCGGACCGGTGGCTGTGCTGTCGTTGCTGGTGTTTACGTGGGTGTCGGGATTCGACATTATCTACGCGCTACAGGATCTCGATTTCGACCGGTCGCAACGCTTGCACTCCGTTCCGGCGGCTTTTGGACTGCGGGGGGCTCTGACGGTCAGTGTGTTATTGCATCTCGTTACGGTGGCCACGGTCTTTTGGCTCGGTTGGTTGTTGCCGTTGTCTGCGGTTTTCTATTGGGTCGGCGCCGCGCTTTTCCTGATTCTTCTCTGGTATCAACATGGGATCGTCCGGCCGGACGATCTGTCGAAGATCGGACCGACATTCGGGCTTACCAACGGTTTGGCGAGTGTTCTCTATGCTTTGTTCGTTATTCTCGGTTTGATTCTCGAGAATTAAAGGGATAGTTTACTTTCTTCGGAACATCCATTTGAGTATCAGAACGAAGATCAATAAAGAAGAGGCCCAGAGGAGAAACTTGGCATAGGAGAGGTCCAAGCGGCTATTGATGAGCAGCACCGAGCCGATGAAAAGGCCCACGAGGATGATGGCGTATGCCATTCGGAACCCCACGTTTCGGACCGCCCGTTGGATCATTTCGCTGTTGTCGAAATGGATGTTATGCTTGATCTCGCCCTGTTTGAACTTGTATAGAATCTCGCTGATGTCGTTCGGCAGGTTGATCGCCAGGTTGGCGTAGTTTTTGAGCGCCTGGTAGAGCTCTCCGGCCAGCTTCCGCGGCGCGAATCGTTGCATTACGACATCTTTGGAGTAGGGCGTGATGAGCGGCGTGAAAGGAATGTCCGGATCCAACGATTCGGCCACCTTCTGAATAGTCGCCAACGATTTCACTAACATGAAGATACCGTTCGGTATCTGAAGCGAATATTTAGCGATCAGGTTGATGCACTGTTGGATCATGCCCGCATAATCGAGCTTGTCGATCGGGATGTGGCTGTATTGGGCCGTGATCTGTTGGAGGCTGAATATCAGCTCGTCGCGTTTTTTGAAGAAGCGGATGTTGCAGAGCGAGATCAAGGCGTCGGCAATCGCGGCCGGGTCGCGGCGCACGAAGCCCAACGAGATGTTGGCCAGGAAATTCATGTCGCGCGGCGTGAGCACCCCCACCATTCCGAAGTCGATGAAAGCGATCACGTTGTTCGGCAGGATGAAGAGATTTCCGGCGTGCGGGTCGGCGTGGAAAAATCCGTGGCGCAGGATCATCGTCAACAAGGCGTTGGCTCCGTTGAGTGCGATCTCTTGCGTGTCGAGCCCGTTGGCCCGGAGACGCATCGGGTCGTCGGGCGTGATTCCGCCCGTGATCCGCTCCATCACCAACAGTCGCCGCGTGGTGTACTCCAGGTAGACTTTTGGGATGTAGACCTTCGGATCCTCGGCGAACATCTGCTGGAAACGCAGGATGTTCGAGGCCTCGTTGTGGTAGTCCAGCTCGCGGAGGATGCTCTCGCCGAACTCGTCCACCACCCCGACGATGTTGATGGCCGCCATCTCCGGATAGTTTTTGGCCAGCTTGGCCGCCAGGTAGCGCATGAGGTAGAGGTCGAGCTTGATTTTCTGTTCGACTTTCGGGCGGCGGATCTTGACCACCACCGGCGAACCGTCCAGAAGGGTGGCCCCGTAGACCTGTCCGATCGAGGCCGAAGCCATGCACGTTTCGTCGAACGCGGCGAACACCTTTTCGATCGGAGCGCCCAGCTCGTCTTCGATGAGGTTGCGGGCCAGCTGGTCGTCGAACGGCAAGGCTCGCGACTGGAGCTTTTTCAACTCGCTTCGGAACCGTTCCGAGATGACGTCGGGCCGGTCGGCCAGGATCTGGCCGAACTTGATGTAGGTCGGTCCGAGGTCTTCGATCGTGAGCCGGAGCCGCTCTTCGGTGGTGTAGACCGGTTTGTCGCGGCGGATGCGCCGTTTGCGAATCTTCCGCCCGAGCCACGTCCGAGCCACCAGCTCGTCGAACCCTTGACTGAGCAGGATGCCGGCGATCTCCATGGCCCGACTGAACTTCAGGTAGCTGACATATATATGAGGCAGTCTCATCTCCGGGCGATCTTTTCGAGGTTGGTATTCAGACGGTCGATCGCTTCGGTCAAACGGTCGATTTTTTGTTCCAGAGCGGTCGTCTCGGCACAGCGGTTGCTGCCGGTCAGCTGGTCGAGCAACAGCTGTTGATCGAGCATGTCGACCAATCGGTCCACATTGCCGGCGATATTCGAGGCCGTCTCGGTCGACGTGCCGGCCTTTTCCTCGATCAGTGTGCTGACGCGGTCGACGAATTTTTCGCGATCGCTCGCGGCGGCCGAAATCGCGGCGCGCAACAACAGGTTCATCGTACTGTTCATCGTTTTCTTTTTTCTCGTAAATGATAAGCTCTGAACCCGAACCATACAAATATCGGGCAAAACTGTTGTTCCTGAGCGAAAAAGAGAGGAAAACGGAGCGAGAATGGCATTTCTTTTGCTCGGGAAGAGATTCGGACGGAAAAATGATTAATTTAGCGTTGTGGATCTCTGGAGTATCGTCATATATGCCTTAGTGGTTTTCTATTTTCTGGTGGTGATCGCCACGGTCTGGAACGTGGTGCACGAGCGGAGGGATCCCGTGCGGGCTTTGTCGTGGATTGCGGTGGTCGTTCTGTTGCCGTTCATCGGGATGGTGCTTTTCATCTTCTTCGGGCAGGACTATCGAAAACAGAAGATATTCAACCGAAAAGAGATCAAAGACCTCAAGCAGTTCGAGAACTTGAGCTACAAACAGTTGCGCGAGATCGACAACTTCTCGAATCCGGAGGTGGCCTCCAATCGCGAGATCATTACCCTGTTGCTCAATAATAACAAGTCGCTGTTGACGACCAACAACCGGCTCGCGGTGCTGAACGACGGACGAGAGACCTTTGCGTCGTTGATCGAAGCGTTGGGACAGGCCCGATCGTTCATTCATCTGGAATACTATATTTTCGAGAACGACGTCCTGGGGGGCGAGATCGCCGAGATCCTCAAGGAGAAGGCACGTGCCGGAGTCGAGGTGCGGTTCATCTACGACGACGTGGGGAGCTGGAACTTGAAACGGAGCTTTATTCGGTCGCTGCGGGAGGCCGGGATCGAGGTGCACTGTTTCATGCCGGTGGTTTTTCCGTGGCTCACCAGCAAGATCAACTACCGGAATCATCGCAAGATCGTGGTGATCGACGGTCGGGTGGGTTTCACCGGGGGGCTGAACAT